>JAAOZX010000317.1 GCA_012274225.1 Comamonadaceae bacterium
CCTCACGATTCCGGCGGGGGCGAACGGCCAGGACCAGTTCACCTTCACTTCGCCAGCCAACGCGATCAGCACGCTGACCTACAGCGTAGCTTCGCTCAGCCTGGTGTCCCGGCCGCCGCCGCCGCGCAAGGTCTATTCGCTCACCGACCCGGTGGGTTACGCGGCCACCAGCCTGCGTGACGCGGCCATGGCCATCATCGCCAAGTACAGTGCCTGCAAGTGGGAGATGGCCGACGGCTACACCGATTTCCTGGGCAACGGGGTGCCGGCGGCGGCTGGACAGACGGTGCGCGCGATCGCCGACTCGGGCTGCGGCTCGAGCCCGGGCAACGCGATGGAGATGCTCAACTGGATCAACGAGACGTCCACGGCCGGCGAGATGACGCTGCCGACCATGCGCGTTACGAACGCCAGGAAGAACTCGGAGCACAGCGCGGCCAACACCTGGGGCTTCTGGTGCAAGAAAACCAATCCGCTGGCAGACGTGCAGCCCAATCCGAAGAACCGCACGCCCTATGACATCCAGGACCCGCACTTCACGGTGGCTGCGGTGAGTGTGCCCAGCGCCACCAACGGAATCGTGTTCCAGTGTTCGTTCTCGGGCCACGTGTACACCTCGGAGCTGCGCTTTGCAGGCTTGCAGCCGCAGGCCCACTGGGTGGACGTGCAGGGCAATGTGATGACGCTGACCAGTCCGACGGCGCTGTCGCCCAATCAGCCGGCCGTGCTGTCGATGACCTCGGTGCCGGGAGCCCAGCGCCTGCGCGTGAATTCCACCGTGGTGGGCAGCGGAGCAGCCAGCTTCTCCACAGCCCCCCCCAACCCGTGCGACCAGTTGCTGATCGGCATGGGATTTACCGCCTTCTTCCCGCGCGACCAGTTCAACGGGAATGTCTACTCGGTGATCACCGGCAAGGGAGCGCCGTCCGTGCAGGAGATGGCGGTGCTGGAAAGCTACCTGGCAAGCACAGCGGGGATCTGAACGCCGCGCCAGCGGCGCTCAGGCGCTGGCGTGCTGCGACATGGCGGCCACCGGCGCCAGCAACGCCACGTTGCCGCCGGCCGCCGTGGTGTTGATGGTGAGCGTCTGCTCGGCGCAGAAGCGGTACAGGTAGTGCGGGCCGCCGGCCTTCGGGCCGGTGCCCGACAGGCCGTCGCCGCCGAACGGCTGCACGCCCACCACCGCGCCGATCATGTTGCGGTTGACGTAGACATTGCCGATGTGGGCACTGGCGGCCAGCGCCTGGGCGCGGCTGTCGATGCGGGTCTGGATGCCCAGGGTCAGGCCGTAGCCCAGCGCATTGATCTGGGCGATCACGTCCTGCGGATCGCCGGCCCAGCGCACGATGTGCAGCACCGGGCCGAAGATCTCCTGCTTCACGTCGGCGATGCGGGCGACTTCGAACGCTTGCGGCGGGACGAGGCGAGTATCGGGCGCGAATTCGCCCGGCGGCAACAGCGCGCGAGCCTCGGCGTGAAGCCGGTCCAAGTGCCGCTGCAGTCCCTCGAACGCCTCGCTGTCGATGACCGGGCCGACGTCGGTGGCCAGCAGCGCCGGGTCGCCGGTGGCCAGTTCGCGGGCCGCGCCCTGGATCATTTCGATCACGCCATCGGCGATGCCCTCGTGCACGCACAAGAGGCGCAGCGCCGAGCAGCGCTGGCCGGCCGACCGGAAGGCGCTTTGCATCACGGCGTCGGCCACCTGTTCGGGCAAGGCGGTGGAGTCCACCACCATGGCGTTGATGCCGCCGGTCTCGGCGATCAGCGGCACGATGGGACCGTCGCCGGCCGCCAGCGCCCGCTGGATGATCTTGGCGACCTGGGTCGAGCCGGTGAACACGACGCCCGCGATGCCCGGCTGCGCCACCAGCGCGGCGCCGACAGTCTCGCCCGGCCCGTGCAGCAGTTGCAGCGCTTCCCCGGGCACGCCGGCCTCGTGCAGCAGGTGCACGGCGGCCTGCGCGATGGCCGGGGTCTGCTCGGCCGGCTTGGCCAGCACGGTGTTGCCGGTGGCCAGCGCCGCCGCCACCTGGCCGGTAAAGATCGCCAGCGGAAAGTTCCACGGGCTGATGCAGGCCCAGGGCCCGCGTGCCGTCAGCCGCAGCTCGTTGCTCTCGCCGGTCGGGCCCTGCAGCGCGATGGGCCGCTGGATGCGCTCGGCCTCGCCCGCGTAGTACCTCAGGAAGTCGACGGCCTCGCGCACCTCGGCTACGCAGTCGCCCCAGGTCTTGAAGGCCTCCTTGACCAGCAGCGCGCACAGCCGGGGCATGCGGTCTTCCATCGAGTCGGCTGCGTCGCGCAGGATCGCGGCGCGCGAAGCGACCGGCAGGGCGCGCCAGGCCGGCCACGCCGCGGCCGAACGGCGCACGGCCGCCGCGATGTCGTCCGGATCGAAGGCTGAACCCCCGGCACCTGCACGGTTGGATAAGCGTCGAGCAGCGGCGCGCGCATCGCGGTCACCGTGAGGTCGACGCCCATGCTGTTGCGCCGTTGCGGGCCGTACAAATCGCGCGGTAGCGGCAGCGAGGGCGCCGGCTCCAGCTGCAGCGGCGAGACCAGCAACTGGTCCAGCCCCACCGATTCGTCGGCCAGCTGGTGCACGAACGAGGAGTTGGCGCCGTTTTCCAGCAGCCGGCGCACCAGGTACGCCAGCAGGTCGCGATGCCGCCCGACAGGGGCGTAGATGCGCAAGGGCACGGGCGCGCTGCGCAAGACCTCGCGATACACACCCTCTCCCATTCCATGCAAACGCTGCAATTCGAATTTCGACGATGTGCGCGCGGCCATCTGCAGGATGGCGGCGACCGTGCCGGCGTTGTGGGTCGCGAATTGGGGATAGATCGCGTCACCGGCATCGAGCAGCGCGCTGGCGCAGGCCAGGTAGCAGATGTCGGTGTGGTGCTTGTGCGTGAACACCGGATAGTGGGGCAGGCCCAGCTCCTGGGCGCGCTTGATTTCGCCGTCCCAGTAGGCGCCCTTGACCAGCCGGCACATGAAGCGCAGGCCCAGCCGGCGCGCGATCGCGACGACGTGCCCGACCAGCTCCAGCGAGCGGGTCTGGTAGGACTGCAGCGCCATGCCGAAGCCACGCCACTGCGGATGCTCGCGCGCCACCTGCTCGGCCAGGGCCTCGAACACCTCCAGCGACAGCTCCAGCCGGTCCACTTCCTCCGCGTCGATCGTCAGGCCGACGTTGGCGCGGGCCGCCCGGTCGCACAGTCTCCAGACGCGCGGCACCAGTTCGGCCAGCACCCGCTCGCGCTGGGCCGCTTCATAGCGCGGGTGCAGCGCGCTGAGCTTGATCGAGATCCCGTCGTTGTCTTCGACCAGGCCTTGCGTCGCGGCGCGGCCGGCGATGGCCTCGATGCCGCGCTGGTAGCTGGTCAGGTAACGCAGCGCGTCGGCGTCGGTGCGCGCGCCTTCGCCGAGCATGTCGTAGGAATATCGGAGCCCACCGGGTTGCGGGCGGCTGGGATCGGCATTGGCCGCGCTGCGCCGGGCCGCATCGGCCTCGTGCAGCGCTTCGTTGATGTCCTGACCCAGCACGAACTGCCGTCCCAGCAGCTGCACGGCGCGCAGGGTGGCGGCCACCACCGTGCGTGCGCCGAGCTTGCCCAGCAGCCCCGACTCCTGCCGGTGCGGCAACAGTTTCTTCGACAGCGCAATTGCGCTTTGCGAGAGGCGGGCCAGTGCGCCGTCGGCCTCCTGGTCGAAGTCGGCCCGGCCCAATTGGTCGGCGGTGAGCTCGATCGCGGTCTGGACATCGGGCACCCGCAGCAGCGCCTCGGCCAGCCGCATCAAGGCCAGGCCTTCCGTGCTGCCGATCGGGTACTCCTGCAACAGCCGCTCCATGGCCCAGAACGGGGGCGGGCGACGACGCACCGCCTGCACCCAGGGCGCAGCGACCGCTGCGGCTGCGGGCCAATCCAGGGCGGCCCGCAGGGCGACGAGTTGGTGCCGCACGATGTCGGCTTCGGGGCGATAGGGAAAGGGCAGGCGCTGGGCGGTGGTCATGATGGCGAGAGCAGGTGATGCAATGCGTTGATCGTGACTGGCTTTCTGGTGAAGTTCAGGCTAAATTCCGTCGATCTACAGAATAAATCACTACGGATGCCCGAACTAATCGACGGAATCGACCGGATCGACCTGAAGATCCTGAATGTCCTGCAGCAAGAAGGACGCATCTCCAACCTCAAGCTGGCCGAGGCCGTGGCGCTGTCGCCCACCGCAGTGCTGGCCCGTGTGCAGCGCCTCACCCGCGACGGCTACATCCTGGGCTATGAAGCGCGGCTGGCGCCGGACAAGCTCGGCGGCGGGATGCTGGTGTTCGTCGAGGTGCTGCTCGATCGCACCACGCCCAACGTTTTCGAGGCGTTCAAGGCCGCGGTGCAGGTGCACGCGGAAATCATGGAATGCCACATGGTGGCCGGCGGCTTCGACTACCTGCTCAAGAC
>JAAOZX010000318.1 GCA_012274225.1 Comamonadaceae bacterium
AATGGGCGATGATCCTGCTGACCGGGCTTCTGGCCATCGGCGGCTTTGCGGCGATGCGGCGCAAGCAAAGGCAGTCGACGCGACCGCTGTGATCTGACGGGAAGAGAAGGGGCGCATCAGCGCCCCTTTTTTTTGCGCGCGGGGCCGGCGCGACGAGCCCATTCGCGGCCCCCAGCGGCCTTTGATCCACCTCAAGGAGCCAGCGGTCGCAAGGCCCCGCGACAGGCTCGAGGCTTGACGCTCCGGAGGCGGTATAGTTACATTACTAACCAGCCAGTCATTAGGCCATGTCCTCCTCGGTTTCCAAACACATCAGCCCACCATCCAACGCCGGCGTAGCGCTGGTCAAGCGCGAGAGACGCAAGGAAGCCCGGCCGGGTGAACTGCTCGACGCCGCGCTCGACCTGTTCGTCGAGAAGGGCTTTGCCGCCACCCGCTCCGAGGAGGTCGCGGCGCGGGCCGGCGTGTCCAAGGGCACGCTGTTCCTCTATTTCCCCAGCAAGGAAGAGCTGTTCAAGGCGGTGGTGCGAGAGAACATCTCCGGCCGCTTCCAGGAGTGGCGGCGTGAACTCGAGAACTTCGAAGGCGGCACGGCCGACATGCTGCGCTATTGCCTGAAGGTCTGGTGGGACCGGGTGGGCGCGACCAAGGCGTCAGGCATCAACAAGCTGATCATCGGCGAGGCCCGCAACTTTCCCGACATCGCCGCCTTCTACCAGGACGAGGTGATCAAGCCGGTGCAGGGCCTGATCCGCATGATCCTGCAACGCGGCGTCGATCGCGGCGAGTTCCACATCGCCGACATGGACTACGCGCTGTTCAGTGTGATGGCGCCGATGATTTTCCTGATCATGATGAAACATTCGCTGGGCGCCTGCGTGCCGCAGGGCTACCCGATCGATCCCGAGCGCTACCTGACATCGCAGGTGGATACGCTGTTGCACGGCCTGTGCTTGCGCCCCGAAGACGCGCCGGGAGACCGCCGATGAACCGGCGAACAGGGACTTGGCTGGTGGCCGCCCTGGTGGCGTTGCTGGTCACCGGCGGCGTGCTGCGCGCCCTGTCGGCGCGCAAGGTCCAGCAGGAAGCGGTGGCGCAGGCCAGCGCCGCCAAGGGCACTGCCGTGATCGAACTGGCCGCATCCGACGTGGTCCGCGCCGAAATCCGCGAACTGGCGCAGGGCCTGCCGATTTCCGGCTCGCTCAAGGCGGTGAACTCGGCGGTGGTGAAAGCCCGGGTCTTCGGTGAATTGCAGGGCTTGACGGTGCGCGAGGGCGACATCGTCACCGCCGGCCAGGTGATCGCCAAGGTCGATTCCACCGAATACGCCGCCCGCGTGCGCCAGGCCCGGGAACAGGCCGACTCCGCCCGCACCCAGATCGACATCGCGCAGCGCCAGTACGACAACAACAAGGCGCTGATGGACCAGGGCTTCATTTCCAGGACGGCACTCGACACCTCGATGAACAGCCTGGAGGCCGCGCGGGCCAACCACAAGGCCGCGCTGGCGGCCGAGGAAGTCGCCCGCAAGAGCCTGGACGACACCGTGCTGCGCGCGCCGATCTCGGGCGTGGTTGCGCAGCGGCTGGCCCAGCCCGGCGAGCGCGTGGCCGTGGACGGCAAGATCGTGGAGATCGTGGACCTGAGCCAGCTCGAGCTGGAGGCCACGCTCAGCGCGGGCGATTCGGTGGCGGTGCGGGTGGGCCAGCAGGCGGTGCTGAAGGTCGAAGGCAACGACCGGCCGATCCGGGCCCGGGTGGTCCGCATCAACCCCAGCGCGCAGGCGGGCAGCCGCACCGTGCTGGCCTACTTGCGCATCGACGACCCGACGGGCCTGCGCCAGGGCCTGTTCGCGCAGGGCACGCTGGACACCGGCCGCACCTCAGCGCTGGCCGTGCCGCTGTCGGCGGTGCGCACCGACAAGCCCTCGCCATATGTGCAGGTGATCGAGAACGACAAGGTGGCGCACCAGGCGGTGGAACCCGGCGCGCGCGGTGACGCCGGCAACGAAGTGATGGTGGCGGTGCCCAGCCTGGCGCCCGGCGCCGTGGTGCTGCGCGGCAACGTCGGTGCGTTGCGCGAAGGCACGGCCGTGCGCTTCACCCGGCCCCAGGCGGCGGGCCCGGCGCGGTCGGCGGCGGCGGCCAAGACCGCGCCCTGAGGCGGCAACGCTCATGTGGTTCACCCGCGTCAGCCTGAGGAATCCGGTCTTCGCCACCATGGTGATGCTGGCCCTGGTCGTGCTGGGCGTGTTCTCCTATCAGCGCCTGAAGGTCGACCAGTTTCCCAACATCGACTTCCCGGTGGTCGTGATCACGGCCGCCTATCCCGGCGCTTCGCCGGAGATCGTCGAGAGCGAGGTGACCAAGAAGATCGAAGAAGGCGTCAACTCGATCGCCGGCATCAACGCCCTGCACTCGCGCAGCTACGAAGGCTACGCCGTCGTCATCATCGAGTTCCAGCTGGAGATCGACGGGCGCAAGGCGGCCGAGGACGTGCGCGAGCAGGTGGCGGCGATCCGGCCCAATTTCCGCGCCGAGGTGAAGGAGCCCCGGGTGACGCGCTTCGACCCGTCGAGCCGGCCGATCTGGTCGGTGGCGGTGCTGCCGGACGCCTCCAAGGGCAAGCCCATGTCCGCCATCGAGCTGACCAACTGGGCCGACCAGGTGCTCTCCAAGCGGCTGGAGAACGTGCGCGGCGTCGGCGCGATCACTTTGGTGGGCGGCACCAAGCGCGAAATCAACGTCTATCTGAACCCGGTGGCCATGGAGGCGATGGGCGTCACGCCCGACCAGGTCGCGGCGGCTGTCGGCAACGAGAACCAGGACCTGCCGGTCGGCGCGATCCGTTCGCTGGCGCAGGACCGGGTGGTGCAGATGTCGGCGCGCATGGAGCGGCCCGAGGACTTCGGCAAGATCATCGTGGCGCGCAAGGGCACGGCCGCTTCCGGCGGCGCGCCGGTGCGGGTGGCCCAGGTGGCGCGGGTCTCCGACGGCGCCCAGGAGCTGGACAGCCTGGCCCTGTACAACGGCGAGCGCACGCTCCTGCTGACGGTGCAGAAGTCGCAGGACGAGAACACCATCCAGGTGGTCGACGGATTGCAGCAGACGCTTGCCGACATGCGGGCCCAGCTGCCGCCCGGCCTGCGCCTGGAGCCGATCATGGACGCCTCGCGCCCGATCCGGGTCGCGGTCACGAACGTGCGCGAGACGCTGATCGAGGGCGCGCTGCTCACCGTGCTGATCGTGTTCCTGTTCCTGAACTCCTGGCGCTCCACCGTCATCACCGGCCTCACGCTGCCGATCGCGCTGATCGGCACCTTCCTGTTCATGTACCTGTTCGGGTTCACGATCAACATGGTCACGCTGATGGCGCTTTCGCTGTGTGTGGGCCTGTTGATCGACGACGCGATCGTGGTGCGCGAAAACATCGTGCGCCACGTGCAGATGGGAAAGCCCGCGTTCCAGGCCGCCATGGACGGCACCCAGGAGATCGGCTTGGCGGTGCTGGCCACGTCGCTGTCCATCGTCGCGGTGTTCCTGCCGATCGGCTTCATGGGCGGCATCATCGGCAAGTTCTTCCATGAGTTCGGCGTCACCATCGTGGCGGCGGTGCTGATCTCGATGTTCGTGAGCTTCACGCTCGATCCGATGCTGTCGTCGATCTGGCACGACCCGGCGATCGCGAGCCATGGCAAGCCCATCGCCAACCCCGGTTTCTACGACCGCACCATCGGCCGCGTGACCGGCTGGTTCGACCGGGCCACCGAGGCGCTCTCGCACGCCTACCAGGACATCCTGCGCTGGGCGCTGGCCCACCGGCTGGCCACGGTGGCGCTGGCGATCGCCGTGTTCGCCACCAGCGTCGCCATGGTCCCGCTGCTGGGCACCGAGTTCGTGCCCAAGGCCGACTTTTCGGAGACCACGATCAATTTCTACACGCCGGTGGGCTCGTCGCTGGAAGCCACCGAAGCGAAAGCCCGGCAGGTCGAAGCCATCATCCGCGAGTCCCCCGAGGTGCGCTACACGCTGGCGACCCTCAATACCGGCTCGGCCCAGGGCAAGATCTACGCGTCCATCTATGTACGGCTGGTGGACCGCGTCGAGCGCACACGCAGCGTCGACGTCATGGGGGCGGTGCTGCGTGAGCGCCTCAAGCAGGTGCCGGGCATCACCGTGACCCACGTCGGCCTGCTCGACATGGTGGGCGGCAACAAGCAGATCGAGTTCTCGCTGACCGGACCGGATCTGAAGGAACTGGAGCGCCTGGCCGCGCTGGTGAGCGAACGCATCCGCACCGTGCCGGGGCTGGTCGACCTGGACTCCAGCGCCAAGCCCGACAAGCCGGTGATCGCCGTGGATGTCAAGCGCGACGCCGCATCCGACCTGGGCCTGTCGGTGGCACAGATCGCCGGTTCGCTGCGCATCCTGGTGGCCGGCCAGACGGTGGGCAACTGGCGCGCGCCCGACGACCAGACCTACGACGTCAATGTGCGACTCGCACCCGAAGCGCGGGTCACGCCGCAGGACCTGGAGCGGCTGCCGTTCGCCATGGGCAGCAACCCCGACGGCAGCGCCCGCATCGTGCGGCTCAACCAGGTCGCGCAGGTGCGGGATTCGACCGGCCCGGACCAGATCAACCGGCGCGACCTGACCCGCGAAGTGGCCTTCAGCGCCAACACCTACGACCGGTCGGCCGGCGAGATCTCCGACGACATCCGCAAGCGAATCGATACCATCGCGCTGCCCCCCGGCTACAGCTACCAGTTCAGCGGGTCGACCAAGAACATGGCCGAGTCGTTCGGCTACGCGGTGTCGGCGCTGGCAATGGCGGTGATCTTCATCTACATGATCCTGGCCAGCCAGTTCAAGAGCTTCCTGCAGCCGATGGCGCTGATGACCTCGCTGCCGCTGACGCTGATCGGGGTGGTGCTGGCGCTGCTGCTGTTCGGCTCGACGCTGTCGATCTTCTCGATCATCGGCATCGTCATGCTGATGGGCCTGGTGACCAAGAACGCAATCCTGCTGGTCGACTTCGCGATCCGCATGCAGGCCCAGGGCATGAACCGGACCGAGGCGCTGTTGCAGGCGGCCCGGGTCCGGCTGCGCCCGATCCTGATGACCACGCTGGCCATGATCTTCGGCATGGTGCCGCTGGCGTTCGCGCTGACCGAGGGCTCGGAGCAGCGCTCGCCGATGGGACAGGCCGTGATCGGCGGGGTGATCACCTCCTCGCTGCTGACGCTGGTGGTGGTGCCGGTGGTCTATTGCTACCTGGACGATCTGGCCAACTGGCTGCGGCGGCCGCGTGCCGCCGGCGGCGGGGCGCGGGTCCAGCCGGCCTCTAAAATCGACAATCTGCAATGACGCTTTGATAACGGAGAAAACCATGACGAACCTGACGGACCTCGAACGCGCGCGCTTCAACATGATCGAGCAGCAGATCCGACCCTGGGTCGTGCTCGACGACGAGGTGCTGCAAATGCTGTCGGAGGTCAGGCGCGAGGACTTCGTGCCGCTGGCGCACAAGGCCCTGGCCTTCGCCGACCTGCGCATCCCGCTCACCCAGCCGAGCGAGGCCGCGCTGCAAGGCGGCCAGTGCATGCTCGAGCCCAGGATCGAAGCGCGCATCCTGCAGGACCTGCACGTACTGCCCACCGACAAGGTGCTCGAAGTGGGCGCCGGCTCGGGGTACATGGCGGCCCTGCTGGCGCACCGGGCCCAGCGCGTTGTCACGATGGAAATCGTGCCCGAGCTGGCGCAGCTGGCGCGCGCCAATCTGCAACGCGCGGGCCTCACCAACGTCGAAGTGCGCGAGGCCGACGGCGCCAAGGGCCTGGTCGCCGAGGGGCCGTTCGACGTGATCGTCCTGTCCGGCTCGGTGGCCGAGGTGCCGGCGCAACTGCTGTCGCAGCTCAAGGTCGGCGGCCGGCTCGCGGCCATCGTCGGCTTCGAGCCGGTGATGCGCGCCACCGTCGTCCGGCGCACCGGCGAGACCACCTATGCCACCACCCAACCCTGGGACACGGTGGCGCCGCGGCTGGTCCATTTCCCGGAACCCTCGCGGTTCCACTTCTGAAGGCGGAACGGTTTTGGTCGATCAAGTGCGCCCCGCCGAGCTGGCGAACTGGTTGCAGTCCCATGCCGGCGCCTCGCCCGTGGTGCTTGACGTGCGCGAACCCTGGGAACTGCAGACCGCCAGCGTTACCGCCGACGGCTTTTCGGTGGTCGCCATTCCGATGAACCAGGTGCCGGCTCGCCTCGCCGAACTCGACCCGGCGCGGCCGGTGGCGTGCCTGTGCCATCACGGGGCGCGCAGCCAGCGCGTCGCCATGTTCCTGGCGCAGAACGGATTCCGCCAGGTGTCCAATGTGGCCGGCGGCATCGAGGCCTGGTCACGCGAACTCGACCCCACGGTGCCTCGCTATTGAACAGCCGCCGCACCATTGCTGAAAGACGAACATGAAACTGTCGCGACTTCTTCCCCTGTCGTTGGCGCTGGCCGCCGCCCTTGTCGCGCCCGCGAAGGCGGAGGACCTGCTGACGCTGTGGGACCTGGCGCGCGCCTACGACGGCACCTGGCAGTCGGCGAAAGCCCAGTACGACGCGAACCTGTTCCGGGCCGAACAGTCGCGCGCCGGTATCCTGCCATCGGCCAGCCTGTCGAGCAATGTCACGCGCTTCAACTCCGAACTTGTCAGCCCGTCGGTGCAGCGCACCTTCACCGGCCAAACCCTGGGCGTGAACGCTACGCAGCCGCTGTACCGTCCGGGCAATGTCGCAGCCTGGGAGCAGGCCAAGCGCTCGGTCGAGATCGCGGAAGCCCAGCTCACCGCCGCCGGCCAGGACCTGATGGTGCGGCTGGTCCAGTCGTACTTCGACGTGCTGGCGGCGCAGGATACGCTGGAGGTCGTGCGGGCGCTGAAGACCGCCACCGGCGAGCAACTGGCTTCGGCCAAGCGCAATTTCGAGGTCGGCACCACCACCATCACCGACACCCGTGAAGCGCAGTCCCGCTACGACCTGACGATCGCCCAGGAAATCGCGGCCGACAACGACGTGCGCGTCAAGCGGCTGGCGCTCGATTCGCTGGTGGGCAGGAACGGCGTGGCGCCCGTTCCGCTGACATTGCCGATGAAGGTCAATCCGCCGATTCCGGAGGATGTCAACGCCTGGGTCCAGCAGGGCGATGAAATGAGCCCGTCCATCCAGCAGGCCAAGTCGGCCGTGGAAGTCGCGCAACTCGAAACCGAAAAGGCCAAGGCCGGCCATAAACCGACCCTCGATCTGGTCGCCGGCTACAACATCGCGCGCAATCCGGAGGGCAGCCTGCAGCAGGGCCCGGCGCCAACGCGCTTCAACACCGCCAGCGTCGGCTTGCTCTTCAACATGCCGTTGTACGCGGGCGGCGCCATCGAGAACCGGATCCGCGAAACCCTGTCGCTGGAAGAAAAGGCCCAGGCCGACATGGAGACCACGCGCCGCACCGTCGCCCAGGCCGTGCGCACGGCCTATTACGGCGTGGTGTCCGGGCTGGGCCAGGTCAACGCCCTGGAGGCCGCGGAAGCATCGAGCCAGAGCGCGCTCGACGCCAACAAACTGGGCTACCAAGTGGGCGTTCGCATCAACATCGACGTGCTCAACTCGCAAAGCCAGCTGTACCAGACCAAGCGCGATCTGGCGCTGGCGCGCTACAACGTGCTGATCGGGCACCTGAAGCTGCGGCAGTCCAACGGCACGCTGATGCCGGTGGACCTGGAAAAGTTGAACCAGTTGCTGGCGAAGTAGCGTCGCCGCGCGCTCAAGCGGGCAGCAGGGCCAGCACCGCGTCGGCCGTCTTGTCGGCGGCACCCCGGTGCGCCGCGGCGAAGGCACCGGACGCGGCAACGACGGCCTGGCGCCGCTGCGCGTCGAGGGCCAGGTTCAGCGCAACATGCACGCCTTCCTGCAGGGTGCTCACACGAATCGCGGCACCCTCCTCCTGCGCCAGTTGCGCGGCCTCGGCGAAGTTGAACGTGTGCGGCCCCATCACCACCGGGCAACCGCAGGACGCCGCCTCGATCAGGTTCTGCCCGCCCAGCGGCTCGAAGCTGCCGCCCAGCAGGGCGACATCGGCCATGCCGTAATACAGCGCCATCTCGCCCAGCGAGTCGCCGATCCAGACATCGGCCGGCACCGGCCCACCGGTCCACTGGCTGCGCCGTGACACCGCCAGGCTCTGGGTGCGCGCCAGCTCGGCCACTTCGGCGAAGCGCTGCGGATGGCGCGGCACCACCAGCCAGCGCACGGCGCGGACCGCCGGCGACCGCTGCACCCGCAACAGCGCGAACAATTGCGCTTCCTCGCCCTCGCGCGAACTGGCGAACATCACCACCGGCCGATCCGATACGGCGCGCCAGGCGCGGCCTTGCGCGAGCTGCGCGGCATCGGGTGCGGCGTCGAACTTGAGGTTGCCGAACACGCCCTTCACGGTGGCGCCGGCCTGGGCCAGCCGCCGCGCATCGGTTTCGGTCTGGGCCCATACGGCGGCCAGCGACGCATAGGCCGGCCGCGACAACCACGGCAGCCGCCGCGCCTGGGCCAGCGACCTGGCGCTCAGGCGCGCGTTGGCCAGCGCCAGCGGCACCTGGCGCTCCCTGCAGTGCGCGACCAGGTTGGGCCAGACCTCGGTCTCCATCAGCACGCCGGCGCTGGGCTGGAAGTGCGAAAGAAAGCCGCGCACCGCGGCCGGCGTGTCCCATGGCAGCCAGGCTTGTTGATCGCCGCCCCGCAGCAGCCGCTCGCCTTCGGACCAGCCCGTGGCCGTGCCATGGGTGAGCAGCACCCGCAGGCCAGGACGGCGCTGGCGCAAGCGCTCCAGCAGGATCGCCGCGGCCCGGGTCTCGCCCAGCGACACCGCATGGATCCACAGCGCGCCCGGTTTGGCCGTGCCCCGGTAGCGGCCGAAGCGCTCTTCGACCGCGTGCAGGTAACCCGGCTCGGCGGCACCGCGGCGCTTGAGCTTGCGCCGCAGGAACGGCTGCGCGCCCATCACCATGAGCGAATAGAGAGGACGAATCACCGTGGCGCGACCCGTTGCCACGCCTGCCACACCGCCTCGAAATCCGGCGTCGGCTCGGCAAAGACCGCCAGCTGGCGCGGCGCAGTGGTCTGCGGCGGGGCCAGCGGACCGGTGCGCCACGCCGTGTCGAAGTTGTAGATCTGCACGTGCGGCAGATCCAGCGCCACGGCGATGTGGCTCAAACCGCTGTCGACGCCGATCACGCCGGCGCAGGTGGCCAGGCAATCGGTGAGGCGGCCCAGGTCCAGCCGCGGCCAGACGCGGGCGCCTTTGCCAAGCGCCTGGGCCAGCCGTTCGCAGCGCTCGCGCTCGGCGTCGTCGCCATGCGGCAGGGCGACATGAAAGCCCTGCGCGATGAGGGCCCGGCCCAGTTCGAGCCAGTGCGATTCGGGCCAACCCTTGTCCGCGCGCGAGGTGCCATGGACCAGGACGACGCAGCGGCCCGGCTCGTCCTCGGGCTCGGCTTCCAGGGGAATGGCTCGCAAGCCGCAGTGCAGGTCGGCCGGAACCGGGTAGTCCAGGGCCTGCGCGCACAGCTGGCGGGCACGCGTGACCGCGTGAACGCGTGCGTCGATGCGGATCGCGATGTCGGCCACCCATCGGGTCGGGGCCTCGTAGCTCGAACCCTCGGTCTGGTTGGCCATGGCGTAGCGCTTGCCGCCCACAGTGAGCCAGGCCGCGCGCGAGACCAGGGCCGACTTGGTCAGGCCCTGCAGGTCGATGACGGCGTCATAGGAGCTGCGGCGCAGTGCGTCGCGGAAAGCGCGCCATTCCAGGCCGGTCTGGGCGCCCAGGGGCGACTGGCGCCAGCGCCGCAGGGCGCAGGCGATGACAGTGTCGACGCCATCGCAGCGCTGCACCAATGGCGCGAACGGTGTCTCGACCACCCAGTCGATGCGCGCCTGCGGATGCGCCGCCCGCATGTCCTGCACCGCCGGCATGGCGTGGACCACGTCGCCGAGGGAGGAGAGCTTGACGATGAGAATGTTCACAACCCGCCATTGTGGCTTGCAATCCGGGCGTGCCTGGGAAAACCGAAATCGGACTGCCCGACTACCGGACTACCGGACTACCGGACGCAGAAGACGCAAAAGTGCGCAGAAGACGCAGAAGGACAGCCAAATGAAAGGATCAAATGCCTTTCTTCGGTTTCTTTTGCGTCCTTTGCGTCTTTTTGCGTCTTCTGCGTCCGGCCATCCTGTCTTTGGGTTTTCCGTTTAATGAGCAGCCGCTTCGATCGCCGCGTCGGGTTTCACGAGGTGCAGGAGCGCCAGCATGTCATGCTCGATCCGGTCCAGCGCCTCCTGCGTGTGGCCCTCGAAGCGCAGCACCAGCACCGGCGTGGTGTTCGATGCGCGGACGAGGCCGAAGCCGTCGGGCCAGTCCACGCGCACGCCGTCGATGGTCGAGATCTGCGCCGGCGACGCGAAATCGGCGCGCGCGGTCAGCCGCTTCACCAGCTCGTGCGGCTCGCCTTCGGCGCACTTCACGTTCAGTTCCGGCGTGGAGAAACTGGTGGGCAGGCCGTCCAGCACCGCGCTCGGATCCGGATGGCGCGACAGGATTTCCAGCAGGCGCGCACCGGCATACGTGCCGTCGTCGAAGCCGAACCAACGCTCCTTGAAGAAGATGTGGCCGCTCATCTCGCCGCCCAGCGGCGAATCGACTTCCTTCATCTTCGCCTTGATCAGCGAATGCCCGGTCTTGTACATCAGCGGGACCCCGCCGGCTTCGCGGATGGCGGGCGCCAGGCGCTGGGTGCACTTGACGTCGAAGATGATGGTGCCGCCGGGCACCCGTGTCAGCACATCGCGGGCGAACAGCATCATTTGCCGGTCCGGATAGATGTTGTTGCCGCCGCGCGTGACAATGCCCAGCCGGTCGCCGTCGCCGTCGAACGCCAGGCCCAGGTCCGCGCCGTTCTGCGCGATCGCGGCGATCAGGTCTTTCAGGTTCTCCGGCTTGCTCGGATCCGGGTGATGGTTGGGAAAATTGCCGTCGACCTCGCTGAACAGCTCGATCACTTCGCAGCCGAGTGCCCGGAAGATCCCCGGCGCCGATGCGCCGGCGATGCCGTTGCCCGAGTCGACGACCAGCTTGAGCGGCCGGGCCAGCTTCACGTCCTGCAGAATGCGGTCGCGGTAGGGCTTGAGCAGGTTGACGTTGCGCACATGGCCGGGCTGCGCGGCCGTTCCGGCGCCTTGTTCCATCTGCCGGCGCAGCGCCTGGATCTCGTCGCCGTAGATGGCCCGGCCCTTCATGACCATCTTGAAGCCGTTGTAGTCCTTCGGGTTGTGGCTGCCCGTCACCTGGATCCCGCTGGTGCACACCGTATTGGTCGCGAAGTAGAGCATCGGCGTCGTCGCGGTCCCGATGTCGATCACGTCGACGCCGGACGCCAGCAGCCCACGCACCAGGGCGGCGCTGAGGGAGGGACCGCTCAGGCGTCCGTCGCGGCCCACGGCCACGCTGGTTTCGCCCTCGCCCCGGGCGATGGTTCCGAACGCAAGCCCGAGGGCCTGCGCCATCTCATCGTTGACGGTGGCGGGAACCACGCCGCGGATGTCGTAGGCCTTGAAGATGCTGGGCGAGAATTGCATGGATGGGATTTCCGTGTTGTGTCGTGAGCTGCGGCAGGACCTCGGGAATTGTAGGGCCGGGGGCCCTCGCGGCACATGTCCGAAAACGGCCAGTGCCGCTGTGCTCGCTGCGTATCATGCAGGCCATGAGCCCGTACCTGTCCAACCTGAAACCCGACGCCTGCTACCTGGCGCTGAAGACCCGGGACGCACGCTTCGACGGCTCGTTCTTCACCGGGGTCACCTCGACCGGGATCTACTGCCGGCCGGTGTGCCGGGTGCGCACGCCCAAGCGCGAGAACTGCCGCTTCTTCGGCCATGCCGCGCAAGCGGAGAGCGCGGGCTTCCGGCCCTGCCTGCGCTGCCGTCCCGAACTGGCGCCGCATTCAGTGGCCTGGTCGATCCAGGACGCCAGCGCGATCCTGGCCCATCAGGCGGCCCGGCTGCTCGACGAGCCCGAGGCCTGGGGCGATGCCGGCGCGTCGATCGCGCAGCTGGCCCAGCGGCTGGGCGTGACCGATCGCCACGTGCGCCGGATCTTCGAGGCCCAATTCGGCGTGTCGCCGGTGCAATATCTGCAGACCCGCCGGCTGTTGACGGCCAAGCAACTGCTCGCCGATACCGAATTGCCGGTGACGCAGATCGCGCTGCTGAGCGGTTACGCCAGCGTGCGCCGCTTCAACGCGGCCTTTCTCGCCCACTACGGCCTGAACCCGACCCAGTTGCGGCGCGCCGGTGCACAACGCAACGGCCCCGGCGTGTCGGTGCGCCTGGGCTACCGGCCGCCGTATGACGTGCCGGCGATGCTGGGCTTCTTCGGCCAGCGGCTGTTGCCCGGGATTGAATTCGTGCGCGCCGAGGGCGACGGCGGCGCCGTCGGCCGAACTTTGTCGATCGAGTCCGGCGGGCGTGTGCACCGCGGCTGGCTGCTGGCGCAATTCCAGCCGGCGCAGCACCAGGTGCTGTTGCAGGTCGGCGATTCGCTGTGCGAAGTGTTGCCGCTGGTGATCCGGCGGTTGCGCGCGACCTTCGACCTCGATGCCGATCCGCTGGGCATCAACAAGCTGCTGCATGCCAGCTTTCCCGACGGCGACGGCGTGCGCGTGCCGGGTGCGCTGAGCGGCTTCGAACTGGCGGTGCGGGCGGTGCTCGGCCAGCAGATCACGGTCGCCGCGGCCCGCACATTGGCCCGCCGGCTGGTCGAGCGCTTCGGCGAGCCGGTCGACACGCCCTTCCCCGAGCTCACGCGGCTGTTCCCGGAACCTTCGGTGCTCGCGCAGGCCGCCGGCGACGCGCTTGGCCAGCTCGGCATCGTCAAGCAAAGGCAGGCCGCGATCGTGGCCATCGCACAGGCCGTGGCCGGCCGGCAATTGCAATTGCACGGCGGCGCCGACGTGCAGGCCACCTTGCAGCAGTTGCAGCAGTTGCCCGGCATCGGCGACTGGACCGCGCAGTACATCGCCATGCGCGCCCTGCGCTGGCCCGACGCCTTTCCGTCCGGCGACGTGGCATTGCAAAAAGCCCTCGGCGTGCAGGCCGGCCCCCATCCCGCGCGCGCCGCACTCGCGGCGTCGCAGGCCTGGAAACCCTGGCGCAGTTACGCCGTGGTCCGCGCATGGCACGCCATGGCGGCACGCGAGAGCGCCGCCAAAACAGCAGGAGCAGTAGCATGAAGTTCGATGCATCCATTGTCCAGACCCGCTGGGAAAGCCCGCTGGGAACCCTGATCGTCGCCGCCACCGCGCGGGGACTGGCCGGTCTCTGGTTCGAGGGCCAGCGGCACCTGCCGGACCACAGCGCCTGGCGGCGCGACGACGATCATCCGGTGCTGCGCCAGGCCGTCGCCGAGCTCGCGCAATATTTCAGCGGCGAGCGCACGGCGTTCGACCTGCCGCTGGACCTGCAGGGCGGCACCGCCTTCCAGCAGTCGGTGTGGCGCGCGCTGCTGGCCATCCCGCGCGGCGGCACCACCAGCTACAGCGTGCTGGGCCAGCGCATCGGAGTGCCCGGCGCGGCGCGTGCGGTGGGTGCGGCGGTCGGACGCAATCCGCTGACCATCGTGGTGCCCTGCCATCGGGTGCTGGGCGCCGACGGCTCGCTCACCGGCTACGCGGGCGGCCTGGAACGCAAGACCGCCCTGCTGCGGCTGGAAGGCGCGATGTGAGCGGCGGCATGAAGGTGGAGGTTCCGGTGGGTGCGACGGCAGCGCCGTCGCACAGCTGGGTCGTCGACTTCGTGTTGCTGGCGGCGATCTGGGGTTCGTCCTTCCTGTTCACGCGCATGGCGACGGTCGAATTCGGGCCGCTGCCCACGGCGGGCCTGCGCGTCGCCATCGCGGCGACCAGCCTGTCGCCGATGCTTTGGCTGCGCGGGCTGGTACCGGTGCTGCGCCGCAACTGGCGGGCGATCTTCGTGGTCGGCTTGCTCAACTCGGCGATCCCGTTCGCCTGCTTCGCCTTTGCGCTGCTGGCGATCACCACGGGCTTGTCGGCGATCCTCAACGCGACGGTGCCGCTGTTCGGCGCTGTCGTGGCGTGGCTCTGGCTGAAGGACCGGCCGGCGCCCTCGCGCGTGCTGGGGCTGGTGATCGGCTTCGCCGGCGTTGCCATGCTGGCCTGGGACCAGGCCACGTTCAAACCCGACGCCTCGGGCATAGCGCCGGGCTGGGCGGTGCTGGCGTGCCTGCTCGCCACCGCGTGCTACGCGGTCGCAGCCAGCGCCACCAAGCGCTACCTGGGTGGATTGCCGGCGCTGGTGACCGCCGCCGGCAGCCAGATCGCCGCCACGGCGGCCCTGGCGCTGCCTACGCTGTGGTTCTGGCCGGCGCGGCTGCCCAGCGTGCACGCGTGGCTCGGATTGGTGATGGTGGGCGTGGCCTGCACCGGCATTGCCTACGTGCTGTATTTCCGTCTGATCGAACAGGCCGGTCCGGCGCGCGCGCTGGCCGTGACCTTCGTGGTGCCGGTGTTCGCCATGATCTACGGCACCGCCTTCCTGGCCGAATCGGTCACGGGCTGGATGCTGTTCTGCGGCGGCGTGATCGTCTGCGGAACCGCGCTGTCGACCGGCCTGCTTTCGTTGCGCCGGCGCATGGCGTCCTGAACTCCGTCCGCAGGATCAAACGGCCGGGTGGGGGTGCGCTCAGAACCGCGGCAGGTCGCTCAGCGTTCGCCCGGGCGCCTCGCCCTCCAGCGCCAGCGTTTCGCTGCTGTCGGGCAACACGTCGACTTTCACTTCGGGGCCGGGCTGGAGCCCGCCGGCTTCATCGGAAAACAAACTGATCACGGTGTCGCCTTCCACCAGCCGGTCCACCACCTCGGTCAGGCGGGTCGGCGTGGGTCGCAGGTCCCAGCGCGGCTGCGTGGCGTCGATCAGGCCCATCATCGCCTCGACGATCTGCGCGCCCGCGTAGCGCAGGGCCGTGATGCCGTATTTGGGCGCTCCTGCCGGCGCCCCGTTCGCGTTCTCAACCATGCGCTCATTGTGGATGGAGGCGTCGTTCCGGCGATAAGGCAATGACCCCGGCGTCCGTGGGACCTCGCCTACGCCGCCGCGGCCCGCACGCGGCGCCAGCCGCTACACTGCCAACCCCTGGCGAGAAAGCGGCATGAGTGCTCCCCAATCCCATCTCAATCCAGCGCCGACGGCGCTGGGCAAGCCGCATGCGCGCCGGTTGCGCGAAATCTACCGCTCGGCCGGCTGGCCCTGCCAGGATTCGCTGGAGATCGACTTGCTGGCCGCCGGGCTGCTCGAACGCGTGCGATCGCCCCTGGGTGACGAGTCCTTGCGCGTGACCGATGCCGGCTTGCAGTGGGTGGCCGCTGCCCTGGCGCGCAACCGCGCGGCCTTTTCCGCGCACGAGGCCCTGGTGGAGCGGGTGGCGCTGGAGATGGGCCGCGCCGGCCGCATCGTCTGGCGCGGCCTCGGCCTGCGCGCGCAGGTGCCATCGCCCGGCAACGAAAAGCCATTGCGCTGGTGCGTGGCCCGTCCCGACGTGTTCTCGATCCGGAACACTTCGCTGGCCGAGGCCGTGGACCCGATCGTGCATGAAGTGAAGGTGCGCCGCGCCGACCTGCTGGGCGACCTGCGCAACGGCGCCAAGCGCGCCGCCTACCTGGCGCTGGGTGAGTGCTGGTACGTGCTGGGCTGCGACGCGCGCGGCCGGTGCATCGCCGCGGCCGACGAGGTGCCGCCTGAATGCGGTGTGCTGGTGCTCGAGTGCGGCCGCCTGCACGCGGTCCGCGCGGCGCCGCGAGCCCGACGCAGCGGCTTGCCG
>JAAOZX010000319.1 GCA_012274225.1 Comamonadaceae bacterium
CGCCGCGGTTTGCTGGGCCACCAGCAAGGCCGCCGCCTGCGCCAGGTGTCCGTCCAGCAATTCGTCCAGCTCGTGCCGGGCATCGGCCCAAGTGGCCAGCCCCACCGCCAGCCAGAGCACCGCGGTCGTCGCCAGCGTGATCAGGATCAGCCGACCTTGCAGGGACCGGGTGGCGGCCTTCATGTCGCGGTGTTGCGCGCAATCAGGTAGCCGACGCCGCGCACGGTCTGGATCACACCGGGGCCCAATTTGCGGCGCAGGTGATGGATGTGGACCTCAACCGCATTGCTTTCGACTTCGCGTCCCCAGCTGTAGAGCTGCTGCTCCAGCTGGACGCGCGACAGCACCCGGCCCTGGCTGAGCATCAGCGCATGCAGTACGTCGAACTCGCGCGGCGGCAGCACCACGTCCGATCCGCCCTTGCGTACCGAGCGCGCCGCCGGATCCAACACCACGTCCTGCGCGGTCAGCGCATCCTGGGGCTGACCGTGCGACCGGCGCACCAGGGCTCGCAATCGCGCGGCCAGTTCCTGCAGATCGACCGGCTTGACCACATAGTCGTCGGCGCCGGCATCGAGGCCGAGGATGCGGTCGGGCACCGCATCGCGCGCCGTGAGCACCAGGACGGGCACCTTCACCCCCGCTTGCCGCACCCGCCGCAGGACTTCGAGGCCGTCGCAGCGCGGCAGTCCCAGGTCGAGCACCGCGGCCGCGTACTCGTTGGATCGCAGCTCGCGACCCGCGGCCTCGCCGTCGCGCACCCAATCGACCTGGAACCCCAATTGTCGCAAGCCGCTGCGCAGGCCGTCACCCAGCAGGAGATCATCTTCAGCAATCAGGATGCGCATGCCCTGCTTTCAATGTCCTCGCCTTCAATCCTCGTCGTGATGATGACGCTCGCCGGCCAGCCGCGAGGCCGATGGCAAGCCCACCGTGTTGCCGGCATCGGTCCACTGGAACCACCACAAGCCCAGCACGGCGACCAGCAGCACGACACCGATCCCCCGCCACGGCCGCTTGATTCCATCCTGTCGCTCCACGGCTTGCTTGCGGCCGGTCCACATGGCCTTGACCAGGTTGTCGCGGGCCAGCACGCTGGTCACCAGTACGGCCGCCAGATGCAGCAGCACCAGGCCCAGCATCGCGTTGGCGAGCACCTCGTGCAACTCTCCCAGCCATTCGCCACCCAATTCATTGTAGAAGGCCCATCCGGAGGCAGCCGTCAGCGCCGCCAGCGCCAGCAGGCCGACGATCGCGAGCGCCCCGGCGGGATTGTGGCCGGCGTGGCGCGGGTGCTGTCCGCGCAACGAATCCTTGAGGTACGCCAATGCGGCCCGCGGGCCGCGCACGAAATTGCCAAAGCGCGCATGGCGGGTGCCCACCAGCCCCCACAGCAGCCGGAAGGCCACCAGTGCGGCAACGGAGTAGCCGGCGATGACGTGCACCAGCCGCCAGGTCTCGCTTTCGGCGGTGATCCAGGCAATGGCGAAATTGAGCGCCAGCAACCAGTGAAAAACGCGGACCGGAAAATCCCAGACCAATACGCCGCGGGCGGACTGTCGCGAGCTGCGTTCAGCGGGGAAGGCGGACGTTTCGTTCATTGAACTCTCCTTGTTCGGCGGTGGTGTGGCAGGCGGCGCAGTTGGACGCGCTGCGCACGGATGTCGACTTCCAGGTCGGCGCCGGGACCTCCCGGTGCTCTCGGACGAACCAGTCGCTGTGGGTGATCCGGTCTTCGGGCGGACGATTGCCGTTAAAAGAGCGCGTGGATCCATTTGCTGTCAGCCAGGCTGAAAGCTGCTTGAGCGTCGCGGCGTCGACCGACGCGTCGGCGCCGAAATGGCGCGGAAGGTTGTTCATCAGCGCCTGCCAGGATGCCGCCGGCAACATGCCAGGCGGATAGGCAACGTGGCAGGATGAACATTCCTGCTGGTAGGCAGGCAGCAAGGGCAGCCCACGGCCGTGTTTCCCGTCGGCATGGGCGACCAGCGGAAGACCGAACCCGCAAGCGAGCGCCGCGAGAGCGCTCCAGGCGGTGAAGGTACGCGTGAGTTGGTTCATGGGATTTCAGGATTTCAGGATTTCAGGGAGATCAGCCAGGCCAGGACGTCGGCTTTCTCGGCGGCCGAACAGGTCCGGCCCAGGACGTCGTTGCAGTTGCGGCCGAACCATTTCTCGACCTTGGCGGCATCGGTGAAGCGGCGGGCATCGAACGCAGGCGCCAGCGGGGCAATCGCCTTGCCCGTGGCTGCGTGCTTGCCGGGCTGGATCGGCATGGCGCCATGGCAGGTGGAGCAGCTCCACTCCTTGCCGTGGGTCGAGGTGAAGAGATCGCGACCGCGCTGGGGGATCGCAGGGCCGCCGGCCTGGGCGCTGTAGCTTTGCAGGATGGCCTGCGGTGTCTCGGCCCGGGCAGCGTTGAGCGCCGCGCTCATTAGCAGTGCCAGGCCAGCGAGTATGAATTTCGACATGATGTCCTCCATCGATGCCGGTGATGTTCGTGTCCTGGACTTAGCGATTTCTTAACACCGGGGCGGCAGGGCGCGAAGCCCGATTGCGGGGCCGGATTTCGGCAGGATGAAAAGGCGTTGCCCGCGCTAGTGAAAATCGCGGCTGCTGTTGGCCAGTTGTCCCAGCCGACCGAGCAGCGGCGTCAGGTCCTTCAGCCGGCTGGCGATCAGGTTTCGCACCTGTCCGCCGCTGTCCACGTCGCGCTGCCAGGTTCCTTCCACCGCCAGCAGACGCGCTTTCAGCAAGTCGTCCCGCTGCTGCTCGCGAAGCAGCTTCCAGACGATCACGTTGACCGGGCCGGTCTCGTCTTCCAGCGTGAGAAAGATCGTGCCATTGGCGGTCTGCGGCTGCTGGCGCACGGTGACGATGCCGCAAGCCCGCACCCGCTGTCCGCTGGGCAGGTCGTGCAACTGCTGCGCGCTGAGCAGCTTCATGCGCGCCAGCCGGGGACGCAGCAATGCCAGGGGATGCCGGCGCAGCGTCAGGCCCAGCGAAGCGTAGTCGAACACGATTTCCTCACCTTCGCGAGCGGGCGGAAGTTCCAGAGGGATCTCATTCACGGGCGTGCCGCGCAGCAACTCGGGCGCGCGCCGCAACGCCGACGCATCCCACACTTGCTGGCGGCGATGTCCCGAGAGCGAAAGCAGCGCATCGCCGGCCGCCAGGGCATTGAGGACCTTCACATCGAGCTGGGACCGCAAGGCCATGTCTTCCGTGCTTGAAAACGATGCTGCCTTGCGTGCATCCACAATCCTTTGCGCACCGGCCTGGCTCAATTGGCCGACCATGCGCAGGCCGAGCCGGACCGCGGGACGGGAAGAATTGGAATCTGACCCCGATTGTTTGGTATCGGATCCCGCCTCCAGGGTGCAATCCCAATCGCTGAAGGCGACATCGGGCGGGAAGACCTGCACGCCATGGCGCCGCGCGTCCTGCACCAGTTGCGACGGCGAATAGAAACCCATGGGCTGGGAATTGAGCATGGCGGCCAGGAAACACTCAGGCTCGTGGCATTTGAGCCAGCTGCTGTCGTAGGCCAACAGGGCAAAGCTGGCGGCATGGCTCTCCGGGAAACCGTATTCGCCGAAGCCCAGGATCTGCTTGAAGATGCCTTCGGCGAATTCCTGGCGGTAGCCTTTCTTCACCATGCCGGAGATCAGCCGGTCCTGGAACTGGTGCACGCCACCCCGGCGTTTCCAGGCTGCCATCGAACGGCGCAACCGATCGGCTTCGTCGGCGCTGAAGTCGGCAGCGATCATCGCGATCTGCATCACCTGCTCCTGGAAGATCGGCACGCCCAGCGTGCGCTCCAGGGCCGGCTTGAGCGCGTCACTTTCATAGTGGATCGGCAGTCCCTGGCGCACCCGATCCCGGCTCTTGAGGTAGGGATGCACCATGCCGCCCTGGATCGGACCCGGACGCACGATGGCCACCTCGATCACCAGGTCGTAGAAGCGATCGGGCTGCAGCCGCGGCAGCATCGACATCTGGGCCCGGCTCTCGATCTGGAACACCCCCACCGTGTCGGCCCGGCGGATCATCTCGTAGGTGGCAGGGTCCTTGTCCTCGATGTCCTGCAACACGAAAGGTATGCCACGCCGCTGGCTGACGAAGTCGAGGCAGCGACGCAGCGCCGTCAGCATGCCCAGGGCCAGCACGTCCACCTTGAGCAGGCCCATGTCTTCCAGGTCGTCCTTGTCCCACTGGATGATCGAACGCTCCGGCATGGCCGCGTTCTCCACCGGCACCAGCCGGGTGAGCTTGCCCTGGGTCAGGACGAAACCGCCCACGTGCTGGCTCAGGTGCCGGGGAAAACCGCGCAAAGTTTCCGTCAGGTCCAGCCATTGACGCAGGCGCAGCGAGTCGATCTTCACACCGGTTTCCGCCGCCATGGCGCTCAGGCTGTCGGCCTGGAGCGCCGCATCATCGAACCAGTAATGCGACTTGGCGAATGAGTCGACCAGTTCGATGGGAATGGCCAGGGCCTTGCCCACATCGCGGATGGCGCTGCGGGAGCGGTAGCTCGCCACCACGGCGGCGATGGCGGCCCGGTCGCGGCCGTATTTGGCGTAGATGTACTGGATCACCTCTTCGCGCCGCTCGTGCTCGAAGTCGACATCGATGTCGGGCGGTTCCTTGCGCTCCTTGCTGATGAAGCGCTCGAACAGCAGGTTGGCCCGGGCCGGGTCCACTTCGGTCACATGCAGGCAATAGCAGACGGCCGAATTGGCGGCCGAACCGCGGCCCTGGCACAGGATCTTCTGCTCGCGTGCATGACGGACGATGTCGTGCACCGTGAGGAAATACATCTCGTACCGGCAGTCGGCAATCAATCGCAATTCGTGCACCAGCTGCCGGCGCACTTTCCAGGGGACGCCGGACGGATATCGTTTCCGGGCGCCCGCGATCGTGAATTGCCGCAGCGCCTGGCCCGGCGTCATGCCGGGTGGAACCGTTTCCAGAGGGTACTGGTAGCGAATGGATTCCAGGCTGAACCGGCAGCGGCCCGCCACGACCAGGGTGTTGGCCAGCAATTCAGGTGGGTAGAGATTGCCCAGCCTCACTCTCGGGCGCAGGTAGCGCTCCGCATTCGATTGCAGGGCCATCCCGCATTCATGGACGGCTTTTCCCTCTTTCACCGCGGTGATGACATCCTGCAGGGCCTTGCGCGATCGGATGTGCATGTGCACATTGCCGGTGGCCACCGGGGGAACCCCGGTGCGTTCGCTCACACGCTGCAGCGTTTGCAGCCAGAGGGCATCGTCCAGCTTCTGGGATTGCTCGACTGCCAGCCAGGTGCCGGCACCGAACAGGCCTTTCGCCCAGTCAACCCGTTCGATCAGTTGTTCCTCCTGGCCGCGCTCCATGTGAACCGGTTCATCGCGGTCGGGAGCGATCAGGATTTCGCATTCGGCCAGCAGACTGAAATCGGTTCTTTCCCGGCTGACGAGGTACTGGCCTTTCCTGGCATCCCGCCGCGCTGCCGTGATGAATTCGCAGAGGTTGCCCCAGCCTTCCGGGTTGCGAGCCAGCGCCACCAGCCGGAAACCATCCAGGTGAAATTCACTTCCCAGGATCAGCTGGAAAGGCGGATTGGAAACCGGCAACTCTTTCCACGCCGCATAGGCCCGCACCACGCCGGCCACCGAACATTCGTCGGTGATCGCCAGGGCGCGATAACCGAGTTGATGAGCCCGGGCCACCAGTTCCGCGGGATGCGAGGCCCCGCGCTGGAAGCTGAAGTTGGTGAGGCAATGAAGCTCGGCGTAACCCGGCAAGGCATGGGTCATGGCAGCTCGCGTTAAATCGGCTTCAGGCGAAAACGCCGTGCAGGTACCAGCGCACCGGCGCAACCGGGTCCCATTCACTGCCGCGGGAATTCAGTCGTTCGCGGAACACCCACAGCAAACCGGCCTCCTCGCTGCGGGCAATGAAGTAGTCGCGCAAGGCCGGGCCGGCTTTCTCGTCCCACCAGCCGGTTTCGAGTCGCTGGGGACCGGCGAGCAAGCGCAAAGGGCCGTGGTAGTGAGGCTTCTCCCCTTGCACTTCCAGCCGTAGCGGATGGGACAGCAGCCATGACGGATAGATGCCGTCGCACGGCATGGCAACGTGCGAAGCCCCCGAAGCCTGACGCGAGCGCTGGGGCTGCCTCATGGCGCCGGCAGCGGATTGCCAGACCTGCATGCGCTCGGGACGGTGATCGGGCTGCGCCAGCGGCACCACGATGTTGTCGGCACCCAGCCGTACGCTCAGTCTTTCGATCAGCTGGTGCAGGCGCTCGCCGTGGACCTTCTCGTCGGGCAACAGGCTCTTGCTGCCGCCATCCAGGGGCAGGGTTTCGAGCGTACGCAGCCGCAGGTGATTGGCCGGAGCCGCCAGGCTGGCGCGCGCCAGGTGTTCGCCCACCAGCCGGCGCAGGTGGAAGACATCCTGGGTGGGCTGAGCGGTGCGCACGGTACATTGCTGATGACTCGGCAGGATGGCACCGTTCAGCCGCCGCAAGTCCAGCTTCCATTCCAGTTCGAGGGCCAGCACACCGCGGTGGCGGGCCTGCAACCAGGCCTGCAAATCGGTCAGGAGGCGCTGGGCACTCCACATGAGCTCGGGCGCCGTGGTTGCCAGCGCAACCAGTTCTACATTCCGGTCGAACACCTCCGGCAGTTCCAGCCAGGGGAAGCTTTCAGGGCTCGCTCCAAATGCGCAATCCAGCGCCTGGAGCAAGCCGGCACCGAAGCGCCTGGCCACGCCGGCGCGCGGCAAGGCCTTCAAGTCGCCCCAATTGCGGCAGCCGATCCGCTCCAGCGTAGGAACATGATCGCGCGCCGCGCTCAGAACCTCCAGGGGCAAGTCGTGCGGCCGGGCGGGTACGGTTTTTCCGAGCAAGCGCACGCGCAGCTTTCCCAATGCAACCAGGGCCGTTCGCGCGTGAGCCCATTGCGCGGGTTGCAGCGGCCGGCATTCATGGAACAACTTGCCCGCCAGCGCTTCCCGCCCGCCCCACAGACGCAGCGCCGCCGATGCCTCCAGCACCAGGGCTTCCTCGACCGGGGCCACGCGGGGGGTGAAGCGCAACGCCCTCCAGCCCCAGGCGCAGCGCTCGTCTTCATGCGAGGGATGGAGTGCGATCCAGTACATGCGATCTCCGGTCCGATGCATCCGCCGGGGTGGCCGCGGATTCACTGCCAGGCCGACTCTTCCTGGCCTGCAGCAAGGCGGCCAGCCGGACCCCCCGAGCCGGCAATTGCAGCGGGGCCAGCAGCGGCGGCCCCCTGCGCTTGAGGATGTGCAGGGCCAGGCTGTCCCCACCCTCCACCAGCAAACGCAACGGCGCGGGTGAGGCCTGGTGCCGGGCATCCCAGCCGCGAAACACGAACAGCAGGCGCGACTGCTGCTGGGCCGCCATGTGCAGTCTTCGCAACTGCTCGGGCCGGGCTTGCGGCAGCCAGGCCATCACCGCCGTGACTTCGACGCAGCGCAAGGCCTGTTCGGCGGCCCACAGCCGGGCCGAGGGCTTGTCCGCGTGGATGCACAGCAGGCGCTCGGCTGCCAGTCCCTGGGCTTTCAAACTGGGGCCGAAGGGTTGGTAAGGTGCGCCCACCAGGATCACGGGACCCACTGAATTTTCCAGAGCTCGCACCAAACCCGGCAGCAGCAACTGCCACACATGCTGGGCCGGCCTTTGTTGCAACACTTCGATCAGGCTGCCGACCGGCCAGCCGCCGCCCGGAAGTGCGGCCTCCAATTCGGGATGGCCGGTGGGAATTCCGGGTTGTTCGCAGGCGAGATCGGCCACCCGCCAGACATGGCGCAGGCCGGCGGGGTCTACGATGGGAAGGGAAGAAATCCGGGACACGGCAGTCATTCAATACTGGTTATTTATACAGCATATCAGGCTGCCGAAGGGTCCTCTCGAACATGAACTTTTCATCGAAAACCGGGCGCAAGATGACGCCCGCCGACTTCATGGCGCAGTCGCATGAAGTGGCCCGCACCTTGATCGGCGCCCTGCTGCTGGTCGACGGCGTGGGCGGGCGGATCGTGGAGACCGAGGCTTACGACCGGCTCGATCCCGCCTCCCACAGCTTCTCCGGCCCCACTTTGCGCAATCAATCGATGTTCGGTCCGCCGGGCCGCGCCTATGTCTACCGCTCCTACGGGATTCACTGGTGCCTGAATTTCGTTTGCCGCGAAGAAGGCCACGGTGCCGGGGTGTTGATCCGCGCGTTGGAACCGCTGCTGGGCCTGGATGTGATGCGCAAACGCCGGGGCCTCGAAGACGTGCGCCTGCTGTGCTCGGGACCGGGCCGCGTGGGTCAGGCCCTGGGAATCACGGCCGACCTGAACGGCAGGCGGCTCGACCAGCCTCCTTTCCAGGTGCTTGCAACTGCCGAGCCTGTGCCGGTGGTGAAGGGGCCTCGCATCGGCATTTCCAAGGCGACAGAGGTGCACTGGCGCTTCGGACTTGCGGGGTCTGCCTTTCTCAGCCAGCGCTTTGGGTGAGATGAGTCACGGTTACCGAAAGTGTCCGGTGCGTCGTCTCAGCTCGGTCAGCGCCGAGCCTCGTCCCCAACTTCGTTACGGTACTGCCGCAACACATTCCAATTTGTATAACATGTTTCCGATTGGATTCACTTACGCCACTAGCTCATGCACGGCGTAGGATTTGTCCTATGGAAAGAATCAGTGGCCCCTACAAAGGGTTCTTCATCGCCGCTTATACGGTCGAGACCGACTCCGGCTACGTGGGGTACGCCAAGGTCTGCCTGATGGAGCCAGACAGTGTCTGGAGCGCAGACCCGGTCGAGAAGCTCACCAGCGCCACCGGCTTTCGCACCGAACTCGAGGCCATCGTTGCCGCCGAACGCAAGGCCCGCAAGGACATCGCCGAAATGGTTGGCTCCGGCGACATCCCGACCGACCCCGCCCCGCTGACACCCACCGTCGAGCCCTCCGGCTTCGACAGCCACACCCATCGTGGGCGGCGGCACTAGTTGCGTCGCAGCGGCGCTTCAGCCTTCAGCTCACTGGAAGCCACCTGCTGGCTGGTCTGCACGATCGTCAGGGGCGGATCGCGCAGTTCGGTTATCACGACTTCGGCCCGCGCCTTCCCGTCGGCACGGCTCTGGGAGGGAATCACCGACAGGGACGGCCGCAGGGGGGGTGCCTGGCCCGGCTCCACCAACACCACGTCGCCCGAGAGGACCTTGTAATCCACACCCATCGCCTGCGCGGTCTTGCGGTCCGTCAGCAGCGGCGGGGCGCGCCAGGTCGGCACAGCCGGTGTCACGATCGGCAACGGTCCGCATGCATCGTTGCTCACGATCATGTGGCCACCCGGAAAGCGGTGCGGCACGGTCTCATGCAGCGGCCGCGCCATGTCGACCGGCGGCGTGGCCTCCTGAAAGATGACACGGCTGTAACGATCGAAGACCGTGTAGCAGGCGGCGCCGGCTTGCAGTGAAGCAGTGGCGAGCAGCGAGCCAAGCAGCAAGCATTTCAGACGTTTCAAGGCGGTCTCCCGTTTCCGGACGCAAACCGCGTCCATGCGACATCCTGCTCGCCGGCAGCCGGGCCGGATGCAGGCCGCCGCCGCCGCGCGCTGTCAGCAAGAGGCAACAGCCGCGCGGCAACGGCCGAGTGAACGGGTCAGCGCAGCTTGCAGCCGGTCTTGGCCTGCAGGATTTCCATCGTCACCCCAGGCGCCATCTCGATCACCTTGAGGCCCTGCGGCGTCACGTCCATCACGGCCAGGTCGGTGATGATGCGGTCCACCACGCCGACCCCCGTCAACGGCAAGGTGCATTTCTCCAGGATCTTGAGGTCCTCGGTGCCGTCCTTCTTTTTCGCCACGTGCTCCATCAGCACGATCACCCGCTTGACGCCGGCCACCAGGTCCATCGCGCCGCCCATGCCCTTGACCATCTTGCCCGGGATCATCCAGTTGGCCAGGTCGCCTTTTTCGCTGACCTGCATGGCGCCCAGGATCGACAGGTTGATCTTGCCGCCGCGGATCATCGCGAAACTGTCATGGCTGCCGAAGATGGACGAGCCGGGCAGCGTGGTGACGGTCTGCTTGCCCGCGTTGATCAGGTCGGCGTCGACCTCTTCCTCGGTCGGGAACGGGCCGATCCCCAGCATGCCGTTCTCGGACTGCAGCCAGACCTCCTTGTCGGCCGGCACGTAATTGGCAACCAGCGTGGGAATGCCGATCCCGAGGTTCACGTAGAAACCGTCTTCCAGTTCCTGCGCCGCGCGAGCGGCCATCTGCTCTTGAGTCCAACGCATATCAGGCTCCAGCTTTCTCGGACAGAGTCCGTTTCTCGATGCGCTTCTCGGGATGCGCATTGACGACGATGCGGTGCACGTAGATCCCGGGCAGGTGGATCTGGTCGGGCACCAGCGTGCCGGTTTCGACCAGATGCTCGACCTCGACGATGCAGATCTTGCCGGCCATGGCGGCGGCGGGATTGAAATTTCGGGCGGTGAGGCGGAACTGCAGGTTGCCGGACTTGTCCGCCACGTGGGCCTTGACCAGCGCCACGTCGGGCAGCAGGGCGCGCTCCATCACGTAGGTCTCGCCGTCGAACTCGCGCAACTCCTTGCCGTCCGCCACAATGGTGCCGACGCCGGTCTTGGTGAAGAACGCCGGGATGCCGGCACCGCCCGCGCGCAGGCGCTCTGCCAGCGTGCCCTGCGGGGTGAACTCCAGCTCTAGCTCGCCGGCGAGGTACTGCCGCTCGAACTCCTTGTTCTCGCCGACGTAGCTGGAGATCATCTTCTTGATCTGCCGGGTATCGAGCAGCTTGCCCAGCCCGAAGCCGTCGACGCCGGCGTTGTTGGAAATGACGGTGAGATTCTTGACGCCGGTGTCGCGCAATGCATCGATCAGCGCCTCGGGAATGCCGCACAGGCCGAAGCCGCCGACAGCCAGCAACTGGTTGTCCTTGACCACGCCGGCAAGGGCCGCGGCGGCGGAGGGAAAGAGCTTGTTCACGAATGAGTCTCCTGCAGCAACAAAACTCCGGAAACATGCGCCGGAATGACGGTACGATACTACCTAATTAGTTACGTAGTTCCCCGTAAAGGTTAGTCCCATGGACGTCGATTACCGCTTGGCATTCAACTTGGCCCCGGTGGGATTGTGCCTGTCGCGCAACCGGTCCATCGTGGACTGCAACGAGCAGCTGTGCGAAATGTTCGGGTCGACCAGGGATTTGCTGATCGGGCAATCGTTCCAGGTTCTCTATCCGAGCGCAGACGAATACGAACGGCTGGGCGCGCGGATGGCACCCATCCTGAACGCCAAGGGCCATTACGCCGACGACCGGATCATGAAGCGCGCCAGCGGCGAGGTCTTCTGGTGCCACGTGACCGGCCGCGCACTGAACCGGGACGCCCCGCACGAGTCCGGCATCTGGGCTTTCGAGGACCTGAGCGCGCAACGGCCGGTCAAGGCCGAACTGACGGCGCGCGAGCGCGAGGTAGCCGCCCGCCTGCTGGACGGCATGACCTCCAAGGAAATCGGCAAGACCCTGGCCATCAGCCACCGCACCGTGGAGATCTACCGGGCACGCCTGATGCGCAAGTACAAGGCCAATACCACCGCGGATCTGGTCCACAAGCTGATGGCAGGCGCGTAGTTGACACTCTGAAATCGCCTTGGCGATTTCAGAGTGGTTTGGTCAGCGCGATGAGGACCGGCGAAGCCGGATCCTCATCGCAGGAGCGACTGCGCTGCATGTTATTCCGCGCAGTCGACGTGCCGCTGCGCGGGGGGTAAGTCTCGGCTTTGACTGCCTCGGCCTTTGCCCGGGTGTACGCTTGCCGTTCACCAAGGAGAGAGACATGAGCGCCAACCGCTACCCCACGCCCGAACTCAAGGATTTGCCCGACGACATCAAGGCGCGGGTGCTGGAAGTGCAGGAGAAATCCGGCTTCGTGCCCAACGTCTTCCTGGCCCTGGCGCGGCGGCCAGCCGAATGGCGCGCCTTCTTCGCCTACCACGATGCGCTGATGCTGAAGCAGGAAGGATCGCTCACCAAGGGCGACCGGGAAATGATCGTCACGACCACCAGCGCCGCCAACGGCTGCCTGTATTGCGTGGTGGCACACGGCGCGATCCTGCGCATCTACGAGAAGAAGCCGCTGGTCGCCGACCAGGTGGCGGTGAATTACCGCAAGGCCGACATCTCGGCGCGCCAGCGTGCGATGCTCGACTTCGCGATGAAGGTGTGCCTGCATTCGAGCGAGATCGCCGATCCCGATTTCGAATCTCTGCACGCGCACGGGTTCTCGGATGAGGACATCTGGGACATCGCCGCGATCACGGCTTTCTTCGGACTGTCGAACCGGATGGCGAGCTTCTCCAACATGCAGCCGAACCCCGAGTTCTACATGATGGGCCGCGTGCCACGGCAGAAGTAGCCGCCGACAGCGCCAGCGCCCTTACGCCAGATGCCGGCGCACCCAGTCGGGCAGCGGCATCGATTTCTGCGTCGGAAAGTTCACCCAGACCGTGGTGGCGCCGCCGCTCGCGTAGATCACGCCCGGCTCTTCGGGACGTTCCATCGTGCCCCAGCTCTCGAACGAACTGCGGCCCGGGTCGCTCACGTACATCTTCACCAGCACGTCGCCCGGGTACTCCAGCTGCCGGAAGAAATTGCAGAAGGCATTGACGATGACGATGCCTTCGCCTTGCGGATTCGGCTGGCAGCCGATCGATCGGGCCCAGTCGATGCGTGCGATCTCCAGGAAGCGGAAGTAGACGGTGTTGTTGACATGGTTCATCCCGTCCATGTCGCCCCAGCGGATCGGGATCCGCATCTGGTGCACCAGCTTCTTGGCCTCCGGGATCTGGATCCGCACGCCGTCAGACCCCGAAACCGTCGTCGGCCGCGATCACTGCGCCATTGATGAAATGGCTCTGGTTGCTGGCCAGCAGCACGACCAGCGCGTCCAGGTCCTCGGGCTGCCCGACCCGCTTGCGCGGGAGCATCTGGATCAGCTTCTGGCCCTGCTCGGTCTGCCAGTGGTGGTGGTTGATCTCGGTGTCGATGTAGCCGGGGCAGATCGCATTGACGTTGATGCCGAATCGGCCCCATTCAAGCGCCATCGCCTTGGTCATCTGCACGACGGCGGCCTTGCTCATCGCGTAGGCCCCGATCTGCGGCAGTACCTTCAGCCCCGCCATCGAGGCAATGTTGATGATGCGCCCGCCGGTGTAAGTCCCCGGCGCCGCCCCGCGCGCTCGCGCCAGCATCCGCTTGCCAACCTCCTGCGCCACGAAGAACGCACCTTTGGCGTTGGTGTCGAAGATGTAGTCGTAATCCTCTTCGGTGACGTCCTGGATGCGCTGCGTGGTGCTGACGCCGGAGTTGTTCACCAGGATGTCGATCGACCCCATCTCGGTCTCGGCGTGCGCGACAGCGGCCTTGATGCTGTCGATCGAGGTGACGTCCAGGCTGACCACGTGCGCGTCCTCGCCCTCCGCTTCGATCTGGGCCCGCAGATCCTTGAGCCGCTCCATGCGCCGGCTCGCGAGCACCACGCCCGCCCCGGCCCGGGCCAGGGCGCGCGCGAACTGCGCGCCCAGCCCGCTGGAGGCGCCGGTCACGAAGGCGACGCGGCCTGACAAATCGATGCTGTAACTCAAGATGATCTCCTGCGAAAATACGCGCTGGCGAAATAGAACGGGCGTTCGATTCTGTGCGCTGGCCGCATAGAATGCAATGCATCGCGATGCGCCCATCGCGCCCCGTTGTCACGAACATTATCAGCGAGAGCCCTATGACCAACGATCAGATATTGGCGCAGTTCGGACCGCGTGAAGCCATGGAGTACGACGTGGTGGTGGTGGGCGGCGGGCCGGCCGGACTGTCCGCGGCGATCCGGCTCAAGCAGCTCGCTGCCGAGAAGGGCAAGGATGTGTCGGTGGTGGTGCTGGAGAAAGGCTCCGAGCCGGGCGCGCACATCCTGTCGGGCGCCATCATGGACCCGCGTGCGCTCAACGAGCTGTTCCCCGACTGGAAGGAACTGGGCGCGCCGCTAACGGTCCCGGTGACCGAGGACATCTTCCTCTTCACCAGCGAGAAGGGCGCCAGCCGCACGCCCAATTTCCTGCTGCCCAAGTGCTTTCACAACGACGGCTGCTATGTCCTCAGCCTCGCCAACTTCACACGCTGGCTGGCCCAGCAGGCCGAAGGCATGGGCGTTGAAATTTTCCCGGGTTTCGCCGCCGCTGAGGTCCTCTACAACGAGGACGGCTCCGTCAAGGGCGTGGCCACCGGCAATATGGGCATCGGCAAGGACGGCGAGCCGACCGACAATTTCCAGCTGGGCATGGAACTCCATGCGAAGTACACCATCTTCGCGGAGGGCTCGCGCGGCCACCTGGGCAAGCAGTTGATCGCCCGGTTCAAGCTGGACGATGGGCGCGACCCGCAGACCTACAGCATCGGCATCAAGGAACTCTGGGAGATCGACCCGTCGCGGCACAAGCCCGGGCTGGTGCTGCACAGTGCCGGCTGGCCGCTGGACGACGACACCTACGGCGGCTCGTTCATGTACCACATGGAAGGCAACCAGGTGGCCTGCGGCTACGTGGTCGGGCTGGACTACAAGAACCCGTGGCTGAGCCCCTTCGAGGAATTCCAGCGCTGGAAGACGCATCCGAACATCCGCTGGTATTTCGAGGGTCCCGGGGGTGCGAAGCGGGTCAGCTACGGGGCCCGGGCCCTGACGGTGGGCGGCCTGTTATCGCTGCCCAAGACGGTGTTTCCGGGCGGCGCGCTGGTGGGCTGCGAAGCCGGCTATCTGAATGCGGCGCGCATCAAGGGCAGCCACGGCGCCATCAAGACCGGCGTGCTCGCCGCCGAGGCGGCCTACGACGCCATCGGGCAGGGCCGGCAACACGATGAGCTCGAGGCGTATCCGGAGGCCTTCGAGAAGTCGTGGCTGCACGACGAGCTGAACCAGTCGCGCAACTTCAAGTACTGGTTCAAGAAGGGACGCTCCGTCGCCACGGTGATGACCGGCATCGAGCAGTTCGTGCTGCGCGGCCATGTGCCATGGACGTTCCACCGGGAGCACCCCGATCATGTGTACCTGAAGCCGGCCTCCGAGTGCAAGCCGATCGAGTATCCGAAGCCGGACGGCAAGCTCACGTTCGACCGCATGTCGTCGGTGTTCATTTCCAACACCAACCATTCGGAGGACCAGCCGGCGCACCTGACGCTCAGGGATGCCTCGGTGCCGGTACAGGTCAACCTGGCCAAATTCGCCGGGCCGGAGGGCCGCTATTGCCCGGCCGGCGTATACGAGTTCGTCAAGAACGAAGACAACAGCGACCGGCTGCAGATCAACGCTTCGAACTGCGTGCACTGCAAGACCTGCGACATCAAGGACCCGACGCAGAACATCGTCTGGGTCACCCCCGAAGGTGGCGGCGGCCCCAACTACGCCAACATGTGAGAGCCCAGGTTGTAGACACCGTGGAGACTTCTGGCAGAACTTCCCGCCGCTGTCGCTGACCTTGCGCGACCTGGTCCATTCGAAGTGACGGGCGCATGAGGGCGCGTCGTCCCGGCCCGCCCCGTGATCCGATCCGCTGGGTCGCGGCGTACAATACAGACGTCAGGAGAGAGCTCCCCCGCGGAGCCGCCGAAGGCGCAGGGCCAACCCGAACGCTCAGGCAAAAGGACTGACGAAGCGCCCCTTCCCGGGGGTGTTGCCTTGCTGGAGAGAGGCCGCAACCGCGGCCCACCGAAGGAGCAAACCCCGTAACGGGGTGAATCTCTCAGGTAAAGCGGACAGCAGGGGCCGGCCATGGTGATTACCATGGATTTGTCAGCCCCTCTGGAGAGCCCGCGTGCCCGAAGAACAGAATCTCCTCAAGACCCCGCTCAACAGCCTGCACCTGGAACTGGGGGCCCGCATGGTCCCCTTCGCCGGGTACAGCATGCCGGTTCAGTACCCGTCCGGCCTGATGGCCGAGCACCACCACACACGCACCGCGGCGGGACTGTTCGATGTCTCGCACATGGGCCAGTTGCGCTTGGCGGGGCCGCAAGCTGCCGCCGCCTTTGAAAGCCTCATGCCGGTCGACGTGATCGACCTGGCGCCCGGCAAGCAGCGCTACGGTCTGCTGCTGACCGAGCAAGGCACCATCATCGACGACCTGATGTTCGTCAATCGGGGCGAGGACATCTTTGTCATCGTCAATGGCGCGTGCAAGGTGGGCGACATCGCGCACATCCGCGAGCGCATCGCTTCGCGCTGCGAGGTGATCACCATGCCCGAGCGCGCTCTGCTGGCCCTGCAGGGGCCCCGGGCGGTCGATGCGTTGGCCCAGTTGCTGCCGGGCGTGGAGCAGCTGGTCTTCATGACCGGCCGCCGCTTCGACTGGAACGGCGGCGAGCTGTTCGTGACACGCAGCGGCTACACCGGCGAGGACGGCTTCGAGCTTTCGGTGCACGAATCGCAAGCCCAGGCTCTGGCAAGGGCCCTGCTGGCCCAGCCGCAGGTCAAACCGGTCGGACTGGGTGCGCGTAATTCGCTGCGCCTCGAAGCGGGGCTGTGCCTCTACGGCCAGGACATCGACACCACGACCACACCGGTGGAGGCCGCGTTGAACTGGGCGATCCAGAAGGTGCGCCGCACTGGCGGCGCCCGCGCGGGCGGATTTCCGGGCGCGGACAAAGTGCTGGGGCAACTGCAAGGCACGGTTCCCCTGCAGCGCCAGCGCGTCGGCCTGGTCGCCCTCGAGCGGATCCCGGTTCGCGAGCACGTCGAACTGCGCGATGCGGCGGGGCGCCGCGTCGGCGAAGTGACCAGCGGCCTGCTCGGGCCGACCATAGCCAAGCCGGTGGCGATGGGCTATTTGCCCCCGCAACTGGCTGCGCCCGGAACCCGCGTCAACGCCATCGTCCGCGGCAAGCCGGTGCCCATGGAAGTGAGCCGCATGCCGTTCGTTCCGACCCGCTATTACCGCGGCTGATCCGATTTCCCAACCCACGACCCCACCACCAGGAGCAAGCCACCATGACTGTCAAGTACACCGAAGATCACGAATGGATCCAGCTCGAAGACCACGAGGCCGCCGTCGTCGGCATCACGCTGCATGCCCAGGAAGCGCTGGGCGACGTGGTGTTCGTGGACCTGCCCGAGGTGGGCCGCAGTTTCGCGAAAGGCGAAGTGGCCGGCGTGGTCGAGTCGGTGAAAGCCGCCGCCGACGTCTTCATGCCGGTGGCCGGCGAAATCACCGAAGTGAATGAGGAGTTGCGCGCCGACCCCGCGCTGGCGAACAAGGACCCGATGGGCAACGGCTGGTTTTTCAAGATCCTGATCAAGGACATGGCTGAATTCGACGTCCTGATGGACGAGCCGGCCTACCGGCGGTTCACCAAGGATTCCACCAAAGGCTGAATGTCGCCCTGGGCCGAACACCGGCCCGGCCGTGGCTCCCACAGGGGCCACACCCACCACCCGGAGCAACCATGCTGATGCAATCCGCCCGCCCGCTCGGCGAACTCGAAAATTCCACCGAATTCATCTCGCGCCACATCGGCGTCGGCTGCACCGATGAGCGCAAGATGCTGGCGGCGGTGGGCGAAAGTTCGCTGCGCGCGCTCATCGACAACATCGTGCCGGCGTCGATCGCGCGCAGCGACGCGATGAAACTGCCGCCCGCGGTGACCGAGGCGGCGGCGCTGGCCGAGCTCAAGGCCATCGCCGGGCGCAACCAGGTGTTCCGCAGCTTCATCGGCCAGGGCTATTACGACACCCACATCCCGGGCGTCATCCTGCGCAACGTGCTCGAAAACCCGGCCTGGTACACCGCATACACCCCGTACCAGGCCGAGATCAGCCAGGGCCGGATGGAGGCGCTGGTGAATTTCCAGACCATGGTGTGCGACCTCACCGGCATGCCCATTGCCAACGCGTCCATGCTCGACGAGGCGACGGCGGCAGCCGAGGCCATGACCCTGGCCCGGCGCAGCGTCAAGAGCCGCTCCAACACCTTCATCGTCGCCGACGACTGCCATCCGCAGACCATCGAAGTGGTGCGCACGCGGGCGCGGCCCCTGGGCATCGAAGTGCAGGTGGGCCCGGTCGCGGCGCTGCTGCAGCAGCACGACTGCTTCGGCGTGCTGATGCAATACCCCGCCACCAACGGCACCATCCATGACTTGCGCCCGCTCGTGCCACTGGCCCATGCGAAGGACGCGGCCTTCTGCGTGGCCGCCGACCTGCTGGCCTTGACGTTGCTGGTGCCGCCCGGCGAATGGGGCGCCGACATCGTGCTGGGAACCACCCAGCGCTTCGGCACGCCGATGGGCGCCGGCGGCCCGCACGCGGCCTACCTCGCCTGCCGCGACGAGTTCAAGCGCTCGCTGCCGGGACGGCTGGTGGGCGTCAGTGTCGACAACCACGGCAATCCGGCCTACCGGCTCGCGTTGCAGACGCGTGAGCAGCACATCCGCCGCGAGAAGGCCACCTCGAACATCTGCACGGCGCAGGTGTTGCCTGCGGTCATCGCCAGCATGTACGCGGTCTATCACGGCCCCGAGGGGCTGAAGCGGATCGCCACCCGGGTGGCCGCCTACACCGCCGTGCTGGCCAAGGGCCTGCGCGAGATGGGCTATGCGCTCGCGTCCGACACCGCCTTCGACACCGTCACGGTGCGGACCGGCGACGCCACCGATCTGATCGCGGGCCGGGCTCACACCGCGCGCGCCAACCTGCGCCGCAGCCTGCCGGGCTACCTGGGCATCTCGCTGGACGAGACCACGACGCCGCAGGACGTGCAACTGCTGTGGTCGTTCTTCGCCAAGCCAGGCCAGGCTGCGCGGGCTTGGACGGCTTTCAGCAAAGGCGAGGAGCCGCTGATCCCGGGGGAGCTGCGGCGCACCAGCGAATTCCTGACCCACCCGGTGTTCAACAGCCATCACTGCGAGACCGCGATGCTGCGCTACCTGCGGGCGCTTGCCGACAAGGACCTGGCGCTGGACCGCAGCATGATTCCATTGGGCAGCTGCACCATGAAGCTGAACGCGACCAGCGAGATGCTGCCGATCACCTGGCCCGAGTTCGCGCAGATCCATCCGTTCGCCCCGCGCGACCAGCTGCAGGGCTACGCGGAACTGGACGAGCAATTGCGCGCCTGGCTGTGCCAGGCCACCGGTTATGCGGGCATCAGTCTGCAGCCCAATGCCGGATCCCAGGGCGAATACTCCGGCCTGCTGGCGATCCGTGCCTTCCACGAAAGCCGCGGCCAGGGCCAGCGCACAATCTGCCTCATCCCCTCCTCGGCCCACGGCACCAACCCGGCCAGCGCCCAGATGGCCGGTATGCAGGTGGTGGTGACGGCCTGCGACGCCAATGGCAATGTCGACCTGGCAGACCTCAGGGCCAAATGCGAACAGCACAGCGCCAACCTGGCCGCCGTGATGATCACGTACCCGAGCACCCATGGCGTGTTCGAAATGCAGGTAAAGGAACTCTGCCAGCTGGTGCACCAGCACGGCGGGCGCGTCTATGTGGACGGCGCCAACATGAACGCGCTGGTGGGACTGGCCGCGCCCGGCCAGTTTGGCGGCGACGTCAGCCACCTGAACCTGCACAAGACCTTCTGCATCCCGCACGGCGGCGGCGGTCCCGGCGTTGGGCCGGTCTGCGTGGTCGCCGACCTGGTGCCCTTCCTGCCCGGCCACCGCACCGCTGCCGCGGCCGGGGCCTACGTCAGTTCCGCGGGCACGGCCGCCACGGCACCGGCCCGGCGCGCCGGCGACCCCGTCACCGGCCCGGGCGCTGTTGCCGCGGCGCCGCTGGGCAATGCCTCCGTGCTGCCGATCAGCTGGATGTATTGCCGCATGATGGGACCGGACGGTTTGAAGCAGGCGACGGAAATCGCGATCCTCAATGCCAACTACGTCAGTGCGCGCCTGAAGGACCACTATCCCACGCTGTATGCGGGCCCGAAGGGCTACGTGGCGCATGAATGCATCCTGGACCTGCGGCCTCTGAAGGAGTCCAGCGGGGTGACGGCCGAGGACGTGGCCAAGCGGCTGGTCGACTACGGCTTCCACGCCCCGACCCTGAGCTTCCCCGTGCCGGGAACGCTGATGGTCGAGCCGACCGAGAGCGAAACGCTGGTGGAGCTGGACCGCTTCATCGCCGCGATGATCGCGATCCGCGAGGAGATCCGCCGCATCGAGCGCGGCGACTGGCCGCAGGACGACAACCCGCTGAAGCACGCACCGCACACCGCGGCCAGTTTGTTGCAGGCCGAGTGGCAGCATGCGTATTCGCGCGAGACCGGCGCGGCCGTGCTGGACGCCAGGCATCACGCCAAGTACTGGCCGCCGGTCGGCCGCGTCGACAACGTCTGGGGCGATCGCAACCTGTTCTGCAGCTGCATTCCGGAGTCGGACTCCGAATGACCGGCGGGTCGCCATAGCCTCGCTGACCCTCGTCGTCGTCATCGGAGCCGCCCTGCCCGGCTTCGTGCAGGGCCTGTCGGGCTTCGGTTTCGGCCTGACGGCCATGTCGCTGTGGGCCTGGACCCTGGAGCCGAAACTGGCAGCGGTGCTGGGCGTGTTCGGCGCCCTCACCGGCCAGATCATTGCCGCCGTGACGGTGCGCCGCGGCTTCAGGCTGGCGCAGCCAGCTGCCCTTCATCGCCGGCGGGATGGCCGGCCTGCCGCTGGGCATCCAATGATTGCCGCGCCTGGACGTGCCGCTGTTCAAGGCACTGCTGGGCCTGTTGCTCGTCGTGATGTGCCCGCTGTTGTTCTTCTCGGCCCGGCTGCCGCGGATCCGGCGTGGCGGGCGTTTCGGCAATGCGCTGGCCGGGGCCGCAGGCGGCGCGATGGCGCGCCGGGGCGGCTTCACCGGTGTAGCTCCCACGCTCTGGTGCACCCTGCGCGGGTTCGACAGGGACGTGCAGCGCGTGGTGATCCAGAACTTCAATCTCGCCATGCTGGCAGTGGCCTTCACGACCTACCTCGTCAACGGGACCGTCACCCGGGAGATGGTGGCGCCCGCGATGTTGATCCCATCGCCGCTCGGTGCCCGGCTGTATGCCGCGATCAGCGAAACCGGGTTTCGCCAGATCGTGCTGGGCCTGCTCACGGCGTCCGGCGTTGCCCTGCTGACGGCCGCGCTGCCGGTGCTGGCGCGGCGCTCGTGACTCGGCCCGGGCCGCCACCGCCCGGCTCTTGAAATTCCGGACATCCGCCGCTAATTCAGTTTGGCGCGGCGCAGCGTCGCGCCGCCCAACTGTCTGCTTATCTTGGTACCGTCATAAAGGAGAGCTGTGATGATGAATGCATCCTTCAGGCCTGGCGCGGACGTCTATTCCGAGTTGAACCGCTTGCAGAGCGTGCTTGACCAGATGTTCCGGCCATCGGAACGGTCGAGCATTCGGGGCTTGACCGGTTCGAGCTTTCCGGTCATCAACGTCGGCGCCACGCCCGACGCCATCGAAGTGATGGCGCTGGCGCCCGGGCTGCAGCCCGAGTCGTTGCAACTGACCGTTGACCGCGGGCTCCTGGTGATTTCGGGCGAACGCAAGAGCCAGGTGCCCGAGGCCGGCGACAGCACCAGCGTGTATGCGCAGGAACGCTTTGCCGGAAGCTTCCGGCGCGTCGTCAGCCTGCCGGAAGACGCCGATCCGGCCAAGGTACAGGCCAGCTACCGGGACGGCGTCTTGCGGGTGACGGTCGCCAAGCGCGAGTCGTCCAAGCCGCGTCGCATCGACGTCAGTTGAAGGTCCATGAGCCAAAGGAGCAAGCCATGAATACCAACATCCAGACCCAGAACCGCGAAGGCAATCTGCCCGAAACAGCAGCGCAGCAATCCGGCGCGGATCAGGCGCGCGACAAGCCTTTCGTCGTCCCGCCGGTGGACGTGTTCGAAAACGAATCGGGCATCACCTTGCTGGCCGACCTGCCCGGGGTCTCGCGCGACCGGCTCGGTGTGCGCGTCGACGGCGAAAGCCTGCTGATCGAGGCCACGGCAGCCACCGTAGGGCCGCCGGACATGCAGCCGGTTTACGGCGAAGCCCAGTACCCGTCGTACCGCCGGCAATTCACGCTCAGCCGCGAGCTCGACGCGTCGCGCATCGAGGCCATCCTGAAGGACGGTGTGCTGAAGCTGTCGATTCCGAAGCTGGAAGAGGCCAAGCCCCGGCGCATCGAAGTGCAGGTGAATTAGCGGACCGCGGCGGGCCGACCGACCCAGCCAATGCCTGGGACCTCGCCATCGTCGACCTGATCTTCGAGCCGGGCGGCAGCGGCTTCGGCGTGCTGCTCGCCTGCCGTGACCGCAAGGCCGGCCAGAAGGTGGTGGTGCTCACCGCCACCGCCAACCCGGACGTGCGCCGGCGCTGCGAAGCCCTAGCAGTGATGGCATGTTCGACAAAGCCATGGAGACCGATGCGCTGATGGACTGTTGCCTTGCGCTCGCGAGAGCTGCGCGAGCGTGACCGCGACGCGGCGCCATCGGGGTGTGTCGGCAGGTTGCTCGTTGCAGCGGGACCCAATCCGTCCGAACCTGCTCAGCGGCCGGCAGCGATCCGCCTGAGCGCCTGCTCGAACACTTCCGGCGGCTGCCCGCCCTGGATCAGATGGCGGTCGTTGACGATCACGGACGGCACCGCATGGATGCCCAACTCCTGAAAGCGTCGCTCTTCCGCACGAACCTCGTCCGCATACTCATCCGTTTCCAGGATCTGCAGAGCGCGCGCCGGATCCAGGCCGGCATCGGTCGCCGCCTGGACCAGCACTTCGGCTGAATCGGGGCTGAGTCCAGCGGTGAAGTACGCCTTGAGCAGAGCCTTCTTCAGCGCATGCTGGCGCTCGCCGCTGTCCAGGCCGGCCCAGTGCAGCAGCCGGTGCGCATTGAAGGTGTTGTAGACGCGGCCCCGCCCTTCCTTTCGGAACTCGAAGCCGAGGGCAGCGCCGCGTTCGCGGATGGCTTCGCGCGAAGCGGCCTGCTGTTCCGGCGTGGTGCCGTACTTGCCGGTCAGGTGCTCACCGATGTCCTGGCCGCCCGGGGGCATGGCCGGATTCAGCTCAAAAGGCTGGAAGTGCAGTTGCGGCTTGATCTCCCCGTCCAGGCGCTGCAGCGCCTGTTCCAGCGAGGCGAGCCCGATGGCACACCAGGGACAGGAGACGTCGGAGACGAAATCGATCTTCAGTTCGCTGCTCATGGGGTCATCGTACTGGAGTTCCACCCGGGCCGGCGGGAGGCTCGCCGCGCACTGCGGACTCCTCAGCGGGATCCGACCTCTCCGGTAACTGGCAGGACGATGCCGGTGATGTAGCTGGAACAAACCAGGGAGGCCAGGAACACATAGGCCGGCGAGAGTTCCTCAGGCTGGGCCGGTCGCTTCATGTCGGTGTCCGATCCGAATTTCACGACCTTGTCGGGCGGGGAGTCGGCCGGATTCAGCGGGGTCCCCACCGGACCGGGCGCCACCGCGTTGACGCGGATGCCCTTTTCGATCAGGTTGCTGGCCAGCGACATAGTGAACGCATGGATCGCGCCCTTGGTGGCGGAGTAGTCCAGCAACCGCGAATTCCTGGCACTCGCTTTTCCATTGGCCTTTCCTCTTCGAAAAGGCTCACTATCGCGCCGGGCAGAGGCAAGGCTTTGTCGAAAGGGCTGGATGCGGTCCGTAGGACGCGTCCGACTGGCCGTCGCGGGGCGCTACGCCGAGGCCTGGCCGTCCAGGTAGCGGCGGACCCGCTCGACCTGAGGCCCTGCGTGCTGCACGGCCGCGCGCAATTCCTCGATGCTGACATTGAAGATCCGGCACCAGTACGCCACGTCGGTCTCATGGGTCAGGTCGATGCGCTGTGAAACATGGATGTCGGCCCGATCCGGGACCGAGCCGGCGATCGGCGCCAGGGCCGGCTCCACGTCGGCGTTCTGCGCGCGATGGCGCAGGGCGTGCTCCATCACCACCAGTGCCAGCATGGCCTCGGCAATGGGGGCGGCGCGGATGCCAACGCAGGGGTCGTGCCGGCCCTTGGTCACGACCTGCGTCGCCTGGCCGCTCAGGTCGATGGTCTCGCGCGGGGTGAGGATCGAACTGGTGGGCTTGATCGCGATCGACACCTCCAGGTCTTGTCCGGTGCTGATGCCGCCCAGCACACCGCCGGCATTGTTGGTGAGGAAACCGCGCGGCGTCGGCGAATCGCCGTGCGTGCTGCCGCGCTGGGTCACGCTGGCGAAACCTGCGCCGATCTCCACGCCCTTCACGGCGTTGATGCCCATCATCGCGTAGGCGATGTCGGCGTCGAGCTTGTCGAACAGCGGCTCGCCCAGCCCCACCGGCATGGCCGAAGCGCTGACCCGGATGCGCGCGCCGCACGAGTCGCCGGCCTTGCGCAGGCTGTCCATGTAGCTTTCGAGGTGCGCCACGTCGCCGATCGGCGCGAAGAACGGATTGTCCGGAACATGGTCCCAGCTCTCGAACGGAATGACGATGTCACCGATCTGCTGCATGCAGCCGCGAAAGACGGTCCCGTACTGACGCGCCAGCCATTTCTTGGCCACCGCGCCGGCCGCCACCATGGGAGCCGTGAGACGAGCCGAAGCACGGCCGCCGCCGCGGGGATCGCGCAGGCCGTACTTCTGCAGGTAGGTGTAATCCGCATGGCCCGGTCGGAAGGTCTGCGCGATCTCGCTGTAGTCCTTGCTGCGCTGGTCGGTGTTGCGAATGAGCAGGCCGATCGGCGTGCCGGTGGTCCGGCCCTCGTAAACACCCGAGAGGATTTCCACGCGATCCGCTTCCTGGCGCTGGGTGACGTGGCGGCTGGTGCCCGGTCGCCGCCGGTCCAGATCGGGCTGGATATCGGCCTCGGACAATTCCATCCCGGGCGGACAGCCGTCGATCACGCAGCCGATGGCCGGTCCGTGCGACTCACCGAAATTGGTGACCGCGAACAGGGTGCCGAAGGTGTTGCCGCTCATGCCTGGAGATCTCCCGAACCGCTCTCACAATCAGCGCAAGAGCCAGTGGATTATCCCCGAGCGGACGAATATCAGAGTTGCGGACCCGAGGCCGGCTCGTCGCCGCGCGAGTCGCTGATATAGGCCTTGAGCATGCGGTTCTCGAAGTTCTGGCTTTCCACTATGGCCTTGGCCACGTCGTAGAAACTGATCACGCCCGCCAGCACGCGCCGGTCGAGGACCGGCAGGTAGCGTGCGTGGCTCTCCAGCATCAGGTGGCGCACTTCGTCCAGTTCGGTGTCGGAGCTGCAGGTGCGCGGACGCTCGTCCATCGCCGCGCGCACCTTGCTGTCGGAGACCATGCCGCCCCGCTTGGTGATGCACAGAATCACTTCGCGGAAGGTGAGCATGCCCACCAGTTCGCCATTGTCCATGACCACCAGGGAACCGATGTCCTTGTCCGCCATGACCTCGATGGCGCGGGACAGTGGCTCGTCGGGCGTGACGGTGTAGAGGGTGTTCCCCTTGACGCGCAGGATGTCGCTGACTTTCATGCTGGTGTCCTCTGTTGCCCGGGTAACCTCCGGTTGGAACAATATAGCCCACAATCCAAGCCAGTTCCAGCCACCCCATTTTCGAGGAGAAATTGCAATGCCCGGTTACTCCGACCCAGGCTTTGACACTCTGGCACTGCATGCCGGCGCCGCTCCGGATCCGGTGACCGGCGCGCGGGCCGTTCCCATCTACCTGACCACCTCCTTCGTCTTCGAGTCGAGCGATCATGCGGCGGCGCTGTTCAACCTGGAACGCGCCGGCCACGTCTACTCCCGAATCAGCAATCCGACCAATGCGGTACTGGAGCAGCGAGTGGCGGCGTTGGAAGGGGGCATCGGCGCGATTTCGACCGCCAGTGGCCAGGCCGCCTTGCATCTGAGTATTGCGACGCTGATGGGCTCGGGCTCGCACATCGTCGCAAGCACCGCGCTGTACGGCGGTTCGCAGAACCTGCTGCACTACACACTGCGGCGTTTCGGGATAGCGACCACCTTCGTCAAACCCGGCGACGTAGCCGGCTGGCGCGCCGCGATCCGGCCCGAAACCCGGCTGCTGTTCGGGGAGACCGTCGGCAACCCCGCCCTGGAGGTGCTGGATATTCCAGTGGTCGCCGACATCGCCCATCAGGCCGGCGTGCCCTTGCTGGTCGATTCGACCCTGACTTCGCCCTACCTGATGCGTCCGCTGGAACTGGGCGCCGACCTGGTCTACCACTCGGCCACCAAGTTCCTCTCGGGGCACGGCACGGTGATCGGCGGGATCGTGGTGGACGGCGGCAGCTTCGACTGGGACCAACCCGCGGCAGCCGGCAAGTTCACCGAACTGACGGCGCCCTACGCGGGTTTCCACGACATGGTGTTCAGCGAAGAATCGACGGTGGGCGCCTTCCTGCTGCGAGCGCGCCGAGAGGGGCTGCGCGACTTCGGCGCCTGCATGAGCCCGCACACCGCCTGGTTGATCCTGCAAGGTATCGAGACACTGCCGCTGCGCATGGAGCGACACATGAGCAACACCCGCAAGGTGGTGGAGTTCCTGGCATCCCAGCCGTTCGTGGCCGGCGTCGGGCATCCGATGCTGCCCTCGCATCCCAGCCACGCGCTGGCAGAAAAGCTCCTGCCCAAGGGCGCCGGCTCGGTCTTCCGTTTCGACCTCAAGGGCAGCCGCGAGCAAGGCAAGAAGTTCATCGAGGCCCTCAAGGTTTTCAGCCACCTGGCCAACGTCGGTGACTGCCGTTCGCTGGTCATCCATCCGGCCAGCACGACGCATTTCCGGATGACCGACGAAGCCCTCGCGGCCGGCGGCATCACCCAGGGCACGATCCGGCTGTCGATCGGCCTGGAGGATCCGGACGACCTGATCGACGACTTGAAGCGGGCCCTCAAGGCCGCCGAGAAAGCCTGAGGAGGACGCAATGTACCTGACCGTCAACGGCCACCGGACCTATTGCTACACCGGCGGCAAGCCTTTCGACGCGGCCCAGCCGACCGTGGTCTTCATCCATGGTGTGCTGAACGACCACAGCGTCTGGATCCTGCAAAGCCGCTTCCTGGCCAATCACGGCTGGAACGTCCTGGCCGTGGACCTGCCGGGCCATTGCCGCAGCGAGGGCGAGGCGCCGGCCACCGTCGAGGAAGCCGCCGACTTCATTGGCACCCTGCTCGATGCCGCCGGCGTGGCGCGCGCCGCGCTGGTGGGCCATAGCTGGGGCTCCCTGATCGCTCTGGAAGCAGCTGCGC
>JAAOZX010000320.1 GCA_012274225.1 Comamonadaceae bacterium
CCTGCTATCAAAGGGAGCTCCAATCATCCTCGCGGCTTGCGACGTCGTGACCTTCGGTGAAGCGATGCTGTTGCTGGTGGCCGACCGGCCCGGCCCCATCGAGCAGGCGCAGAGCTTTCACAAGCGCACCGCCGGCGCCGAAACCAATGTCGCGATCGGGCTGGCCCGCCTGGGCCTGAAGGTCGGTTGGGCCAGCCGGCTCGGCGCCGATTCGATGGGCCGCTACCTGCTGGCCGAAATGCAGCGCGAAGGCATCGATTGCTCGCACGTGCGCTGCGACCCTGGCGCGCGGACGGGTTTCCAGTTCAAGGGCCGCGTCACCGACGGCAGCGATCCGCCGGTGGAATACCACCGCAAGGGCTCGGCCGCCAGTCAGATGGGCCTGGGAGACGTCGACGAGGCCTGGTTGCGCTCGGCGCGCCACCTGCATGCGACCGGTGTGTTCGCCGCGATCTCCGACACCAGCCTGCAGGCCGCTTGCAGGACCTTGCAGGTGATGCGCGATGCCGGGCGCACGATTTCGTTCGACCCGAACCTGCGCCCCACCCTCTGGGCTTCGCCCGAGTTGATGCGTCACTGGATCAATCACCTGGCGGCACAGGCCGACTGGGTCCTGCCCGGACTGGACGAGGGTCGTTTTCTCACCGGCGAGCAGACGCCGGAAGCGATCGCCGGCCATTACCGCCGGCTCGGCGCCCGGATGGTGGCGGTGAAGCTCGGACCGGCGGGCGCCTATTTCGATAGTGAAGCCGGATCGGGCTACGTCCCTGGTTTTCCGGTCGAGCGCGTGATCGACACGGTGGGCGCGGGCGATGGCTTCGCGGTCGGCGTGATCAGCGCGCTGCTGGAGGGCCGCAGTGTCGAGCAGGCGGTGCACCGTGGCGCCTGGATCGGCGCCCGCGCGGTGCAGGTACTGGGCGATACTGAAGGACTGCCGACGCGCGAACAACTGGAGGCTGCCGGACTATGACCGACCAACGCAAACAGGTACTGGTGTTCCGCGAACTGCCGCCCGATCAGCTGGCGCGGTTGCAGGAAGTCCATGACGTCACGGTGGCCAATCCCCTGCGCCGGGATCAGCTGGCCGCCTTCGACGCAGCCCTGCCGCGGGTCCAGGGGATGATCGGCTCCAGCCAGCTGATCGACGAGGCATTGTTGCAGCGCGCGCCGCGGCTGGAGGCAATCTCCAGCATTTCGGTTGGCGTCGACAACTACTCGATTCCGGCTTTGCGCGCGCGCCGGATCGTCTTGTGCCACACGCCGGGCGTGCTGACCGAAACCACGGCCGACACGATCTTCGCGCTGATCATGGCGACCAGCCGCCGACTCGTCGAGCTGGCGAATCTGGTGCGGGACGGCCGCTGGACCGGCAATATCGGCGACGACCTGTTCGGCTGGGACGTGCACGGCAAGACGCTGGGCATCCTCGGGTTCGGCCGGATCGGCCAGGCACTCGCACGACGCGCGGCGCTGGGCTTTGGCATGCCGGTTCTTTATCACAGCCGGCGACCGGTGGACGTACCGGTGCTATCGGGCTACGCCCACTACACCGCGCGCGACGAATTGCTGGAGCGTTCTGACATCGTCGCCGTGGTCCTGCCATTGACCGATGAGACGCGCGGCCTGATGGGCTCGCGCGAGTTCGCACTGATGAAGCCGGGCGCCATCTTCATCAACGGCGCGCGCGGGGCGATCGTGCAGGAGCCCGTGCTGCTCGACGCACTGGATGTTGGAACGCTGCGCGCCGCTGGGCTCGACGTGTTCGCCACCGAGCCCCTGCCGCTCAGTTCTCCGCTGCGCACCCATCCCCGGGTCACCTGCTTCCCGCACATCGGCTCGGCCACCCACGAAACGCGGCAGGCGATGGCCGAGATGGCTACGACCAACCTGCTGCTGGCGCTGGCCGGCAAGCCGCCGCTCGCCGCCTACCCGCTCGACTGAAATCCCGACCGGGATAACCCTCGCGCACCGCGGCTCAGCTGGAGTCCCGGCGTGGCAGCGCACCGGCGCCGTTTGCGCTGGATCAACAAACACGCTCACCTACGGGGCTGCCGCATTGACCGGCCGGATCCCATGTATACAGTGTCCGGTACGCAAACAGCGCGCCACGCGCTGACCGCGCCACCACCGAAGGTCCCCTTGCTGCCCTCCCTGAAGCCTGTCAAGCGCCCCATGGCATTGGGCGAACTGGTCTACGCCTCGCTGCAGACCCATTTGCGCAGCGGCACGCTCACGGCGGGACAACCGCTGCAGGAAGAGTACGTGGCCGAGATGCTGGGCGTGTCGCGCACCCCCGTGCGCGAGGCCCTGATGCGATTGGCCAGCGAAGGCCTGCTCGCCACCGAGGGCCGCAGCTTCGTCGTGCCCGAACTGACGCTCAAGGACCTCGACTACATCTATGAAGTGCGGTTCCTGATCGAGCCGGCTGCCTTGCGCGGCATCGCGCCCGCCACCGCCGACCGTGCCGTGCGCGCACCGATCGACGCCGCGCTGGCGGCGGCCACGGCCGCCCACCAGGCCGGGGACGCCGCCAATTTCCGCGAGGCCGCCGCGCGCTTTCGCTCGGCCTGGCTGGCGCTGGTTCCCAACACCCGCCTGGTGCGGGTGATCGAGCAGTACTCGGACCATATGCAGCGCATCCGCGCCATGACCCTGGGCGACCCCAAGGTGCGGCCCATCGTGCTGAAGGGAATCAAGCAGATCGCGGCGGCGCTCGCCAAGGGCGACGGCGACGCGGCGGCGGCCGCCATGCAGGAGAACCTGCGGCAGGCCAAGAAAGCATTCATCACCGCATCCGGACTCGAGAAGGAGTTGTCCACATGAACTACAAGGCCGAAATCCCCTACGGCGCCTACTGGAGCACGCCCTTCGCCCGCTGGCAGGGCAGCTTCGCCAACCTGCACAGCATCGAGTTCGCGGCCCATGTGGCCCGGCTCGAACTGGCGCGCCGCAAGATCGATCCCAAGACATTCGACTATGGCGTGATGGGCTTTTCGGTGCCGCAGAAGCACTCGTTCTTCGGCCTGCCGTGGCTCACCGGCCTGATCGGCGCCACCGGCGTCGGCGGGCCCACGCTGATGCAGGCCTGCGCCACCGGCGTGCGCACGCTGCTGGCGGCGACGCAGGAGATCGAGGTCGGTCTCGCCCACACCGCCCTGGTCCTCAATTGCGACCGCACCTCGAACGGGCCGCATTTGTACTACCCCAATCCGCGCGCCCCGGGCGGCACCGGCGCCCACGAAGACTGGGTCATGGACAACTTCGGCTACGACCCGCTCGGCGGCCATTCGATGCTGACCACGGCCGAGAACGTTGCCAAGCGGCACGGCTTCACCACCGCCGAGCAGCACGAGGTGGTGCTGCGCCGCGAGGAGCAATATCGCGCGTCGCTGGCCGATGGCGCGGCCTTCCTGAAGCGCTTCATGACGCTGCCCTTCCCGGTGCCGGCACCCGGCTACAAGAAGACCGCCAACACGATGGAGGCCGACGAAGGCGTTTCGCAGTCCACGGCCGAGGGCCTGGCCAAGCTCAAGCCGGTGCAGGAAGGCGGCACCGTCACTTTCGGTGCCCAGACCCACCCCGCCGACGGCAACGCGGCGATCGTCGTCACCACGAAGGAGCGGGCGCGCGAGCTTTCGACCAATCCCAAGATCGCGGTGCGGCTGCACGGCTTCGGCCAGGCCCGCGCCGAGCTGGCCTACATGCCGGAAGCCACGGTGCCGGCGGCGCAGTGCGCCCTGGCCCAGGCCGGCAAGCGCATCGACCAGATCGCGGCGATCAAGACCCACAACCCGTTCGCGATCAACGACCTGCTGTTTGCCCGCGCCAACAAGATCGACTGGCGCACCATGAACAACCACGGGTGCTCGCTGGTCTGGGGCCATCCGCAGGCGCCGATGGGCACCCGCTCGATCATCGAACTGATCGAGGAGCTGGCCATGCGCGGCGGTGGCTTCGGCCTGTTCACCGGCTGCGCGGCCGGCGACACCGCAATGTCGGTGGTCCTCGAAGTGACCGACGCCTGAAGACGAGGCCGGCATGGACCTGTCGCAATGGATCGCGCAGCACGCGGGCCGCAAGCCGGCCCGCGCAGCCCTGCGCTTCGAAGGCCGGGACATCACCTATGCGGAATTGGCGGCCCAGATCGACGGCATCGCCGCCGCCTTGGCCGTTCGCCACGTCAGGCCCGGTGACCGAATCGCGTGGCTGGGACTGAACAGCCCGGCCATGCTGGCGGCCCTGTTCGCCTGCGCCCACGTGGGCGCGATCTTCCTGCCGCTGAACTGGCGCCTGGCCGCGCCGGAACACAAGGCGATGCTGCAAGCCAGCAGCCCGTCGCTGCTGTTCGTCGAGGATGTCTTCGCCGCCGAGACGGCCGCGCAGCAGGTCGTCCCGCCGGGCACGGCATGCGTCGCACTCGGCGCGAGCGGGCCGCGCGACTGGATGCGCTGGGATGCGTTCCTGGCCGGCGGCCGTGGGCCCTTGCCGCCATCGCTGGCCGCCGCCGGTTCTGCGGTGCTGCTGTGCTACACATCCGGCTCGACGGGACGGCCCAAGGGCGCGCTGCTGAGCCAGGAAGCGCTCGCCTGCAACGCGGCCAACAGCGTCGACATGCACGGTCTGGTCGCCACCGACCGGGTGTTGACGACCTTGCCCCTGTTCCACGTCGGCGGACTCAACATCCTCACCCTGCCGGCGCTCCAGATGGGCTGCACCGTCACGCTGCACCCCAAGTTCGATCCCGAGGCCACCTTCGACGCGATCGCGCGCGATCGCATCACGCTCACGGTGCTGGTGCCGGCCCAGCTCGACGCCATGCTGGCCCATCCGCGCTGGGCCGACGCCGACCTGTCCAGCCTGCGCATGATCACCACCGGTTCGACCCTGGTTGCGCAGCGCATCATCCGCGCCGTGCATGCGCGCGGGGTGCCGCTGATCCAGGTCTGGGGCGCCACCGAGACCTCGCCGATCGCCGCCTGCCTGCATGCCGACGAGGCGATCGCCAGGGCCGGCACGACCGGGCGCGCCGCCCGCCACTGCCGCTTGCGGATCGCCGACGTCGCCGGCAATGAAGTGCCTACGGGTTCTGCCGGTGAAGTGTGGGTGCGCGGCGTCAACGTGATGAACGGTTATTGGGAAGACCCGGAGGCCACGGCCAGGGCGCTCGCCAATGGCTGGTTCCATTCCGGCGACCTCGGCCACCTGGACGACGAAGGCTTCCTGACCATCGACGGCCGGCTCAAGGACATGATCATCAGCGGCGGCGAGAACGTCAGCCCGGCCGAGGTCGAGGGCGTGCTGCTGGATTGCGCCGACATCGCCGAGGCCGCGGTGATCGGCCGCAGCGACAGCCGCTGGGGCGAGGTCGTGGTCGCGGTGGTCGCACCCAAACCCGGCGTGACGCTCGAGCGCGAGCGCGTCCTGGCCCTCTTCGACGGCCGGCTGGCGCGCTTCAAGATTCCCAAGGACGTGGTCGTCGTCGACGCCCTGCCGCGCACCGCGCTCGGCAAGGTGAGCAAGGAGGACGTGCGCCAGATGGTCGCTCGCCTCGCCGGCTCGAAGCCGAACACCCAGGAGCAGATTGCATGAGCCTCAAGATCGGGATCGACGTGGGCGGCACCTTCACCGACTTCGTCGTCGCGCGTGACGGCGAGCCGCCGCACATCTACAAGACGCTGTCGACCCCGGCCGATCCGTCGATCGCCGTGGTCGAGGGCCTGACCCAGATCGCCGCGGCCCAGCAGCCGCCGTTGTCGCTGGCCGACTTCGCGCGTTCCATAGCCACCATCGTGCACGGCACGACCGTGACAACCAACGCCACGTTGACATCGACCGGCGCCAAGTGCGCGCTGCTGACCACCGCCGGCGTGCGCGACGCGCTGGAGATGCGGCGCGGCGTGCGCGAGGAGCAATACAACAACCGCTACACCAACGTCAAGCCGCTGGTGCCGCGCTCGCGCCGAGCGGGAATAGCCGGTCGACTCGACCGCGAAGGCAAGGAAGTGACACCGCTGGACCTGGACGCGGTGGAGCAAGCGCTGGTCGCCTGGCGCGCCGAGGGGGTGGAGGCCGTCGCGGTTTGCTTCATGAACTCGTTCGCCAATCCGGCGCACGAACAGGCCGTGGCTGACCGGGTGCGGCGCGCCCTGCCCAAGGCCTATCTGTCGATCTCGACTGACGTGCTGCCCTCGATCCGCTTCTACGAGCGGGTCAGCACCACGGCGCTCAACGCCTATGTCGGTCCCAAGCTCGAGCACTACCTGGAGCAGTTGGTCGGCCGGCTGGACAGCGCCGGCTTTTCCGGCCTGCTGCTGATCATGCAGTCCAACGGCGGCGTCATCTCGCCACAGGCGGCGCGCGACAAGGCGGCGCTGACCCTGCTCTCCGGCCCGGCCGGCGGCCCGGGCGCAGGACTTTTCTACGTCGCCGCGCACGGCCAGCACCGCTGCATCACCACCGACATGGGCGGCACCAGTTTCGAGGCCTCGATTGCCGTCGGCGCGCCGATGGTGAAGAACGACGGCAAGATCGCGCGGCACCGCATCGCGCTGCCGATGCTCGACATCCACACCATAGGCGCCGGCGGCGGCTCGATCGGCTGGCTGGATCAGGGCGGCTTGTTGCGCATGGGCCCGCAAAGCGCCGGCGCCGACCCCGGGCCGGCCTGTTACGGCCGGGGCGGCACGCTGCCCACGACCACCGACGCCAACGTCGTGCTGGGATATCTCGATCCGGAGTTCTTCGCCGGCGGCCAGATGCGGCTGGACGTCGCCGCAGCGCGGCGCGCCATCGAGCAGCACATCGCCAAGCCGATGGGCCTGACCATCGAGCAGGCGGCGGCCGGCATGTACCGGGTGGCCTGCAACAACATGGCCCAGGGCGTGCGTGAAGTCACCATCAAGCGCGGCTTCGATCCGCGCGAGTTCCCGCTGATCCCGGGCGGCGGCGCCGGGCCCATCCACGGTTGCCTGATCTGCAGCGAGCTCGAGATCCCGTTGCAGATCGTGCCGCGCGAAGCCTCGGTGCTCTGCGCCTTCGGGATGCTGATGTGCGAATTGCGGCACGACTACGTGCGCACCTTCGTCTCACGCCTGGAAGGCGTGGACTGGTCGCGGCTGGAGACGCTGGTCGAGACCATGTCTGCCGAGGGCGCGCGCGCGCTCGCCGACGAGCGCATCGCGAGCGCGCGGCGCCGGGTCGAGCTGCGGCTCGACTGCCGCTACATCAAGCAGTACCACGAAGTATCGGTGCCGGTGCCGCTGGACGTCGTCAAGCGGCACGACGCGGCCGCGATCGCGGGCGCCTTCCACGCCGAGCACCTGCGCCTGTATGGCTACTCGCTGCAGGCCGAGCGCTCGCCGGTGGAGATCATCAATATCCGGCTGCAGGCCGTCGGCGCCACCGACCGCCCCACTTACCGCAGCGAGGCCGCCGGCAGCCCCGACGCATCGGCCGCGCTCAAGGGACAGCGCAAGGTCTACGTCGCCGAGCGCAACGCATTCGCCCAGGTACCGGTCTACGACGGCCACCGCATGCACTGCGGCCACCGCATCGCCGGCCCGGCCCTGGTGGAACAGCAAACCACGGCCATCGTGATCAGCGACGGCTACGACTGCGTGGTCGACGCGCTTGGCTCCTTCGTGCTCTACGCCAAAGGGCGCGAGGACCTCGTAGCCAGCGCCAGTTCGGACCTGGAGGTGGCCGCATGAAAATCGATCCCATCCTGCTGTCGGTGTACGCGCGCACCTTCAAGTCGATCACCGACGAGATGAGCATCTCGATGGAGCAGACGACGCGCTCGCCGATCCTGTGCGAAGCCAAGGACTACGTCACGGGCCTGTACGACGAGGACGGCCGCATGCTGGAGCAGACCGAGAACCTGCCGATCCTGGCCTTCTCGCTGGCACCGGTGTGCAAGCACATCCGCAAGCTGTTCGACGGCGACATCCACGAAGGCGACGTGTTCTTCCACAACGACGTGTTCACGCTGGGCAACCAGAACAACGACGTCGCGGTGTTCAAGCCGGTGTTCTTCGAGGGCGAGCTCGCGGGCTGGACCGCGGTGAAGGGCCACCAGGCCGACATCGGCGGCGCCGTTGCCGGCGGCTACAACCCGAACGCGGTCGAGGTCTGGCAGGAGGCGCTGCGGATCCCGGCGGTCAAAATCGTCGACCGCGGCAAGCTGCGCCAGGACGTCTGGAACCTGATCTTCGCCAACGTGCGGCTCGACATCGTGCAGCACGACATGAAGGCCGAGATGGGTGCCTGCACCGTCGGCGAGCGGCGCCTGGTCGAGTTGCTGAAGAAGTACGGCGCGGCCAGCTACCGCGGCCACAAGCAGGCCCTGTTCGACGCCACCCGCCGGATGATGGAAGCCGAGATCGCCCAGATCCCCAATGGCCGCTACAGCGGCGAAGGGCCATGTGTTCTACGACGGCCGCCACGAGGGCAGCACCTTCACGATCCGGGTGGACATCGAGGTCGAGGACAAGCGCATCAAGTTCGACTATTCGCGCACCGACGCGCAGACCAACGGCTTCGTCAACGGCACCTTCACCTCGAGCGCCTCGGCCACCATCCTGACGCTGTTGCAGATGGTCAACCCCGACATTCCGCACAACGAAGGCATGGTCGAACCCATCGAAATCGTGATTCCCGAGGGCACCATCCTCAACGCCGCCTATCCCAAGGCAACCACCTTCGGCAACCACCTCTGCCCGCCCAATGCCGACGCAATCCAGCGCGCCCTGAGCCCGGTGCTGCCGGACCGGGTCACCGCCGGCTGGAACAACCTGCTGGCGTCGCTCACGACCGGCATCGACCCGCGCACGGGCGAGAAGTACGTCGACATCGGCTTCATGGGCCTGAAGGGCGGCTCGGGCGCGATGCAGGGCTGCGACGGCTACGACCACATCGGCATGATCGACGCCTCGGGCGGCGTGCTCGACCAGGACTACGAGATGTTCGAGCAGCAGACGCCGCACCGGTTGCTCAAGCACGAGCTGCTGCCCGACTCGGCCGGGGCCGGCCAGTGGCGCGGCGGGCTCGGCGTCGAGACCCTCTTCGAGATCGGCTCCGACGACACCCAGTTGGTGACCTTCGGTGACGGCGATTTCGAAGGCGCGTTCGGCCTGGCCGGCGGCAAAGGCGCGGGCCTCAATTTCATTCGACTCACCTATCCCGATGGGCACGAGGTCGTGCCGCGCAACAAGGACCTGATCACCGGCGTCCCGCGCGGCACCATTTATCACCAAGTGGCCAACGGCGGCGGCGGCTGGGGCGATCCGGCATGGCGCGACCGCAGCGTGCTGGCCGAGGAAGTGCGCAATGGCGTGATCAGCCGCCAGGCCGCGGTCAACGACTATGGCATGACCGAAGCGGAGCTCCAGGCCCTATGAACTTCGACCTCACCGAAGACCAGCGCGCGATCCGCGAAGCCTTCGCGCGTTTCAGCGACGAGGCGATCGCGCCGCAGGCCGCTGCGCTCGATGAAGCCCATGCCTATCCGAAGGCACTCATGGCGCAACTGGCCGGGCTGGGCTTTTTCGGCCTGCGCTACCCGGAGGATGTGGGCGGCTCGGGCCTGGGCCTGACCGAGTTCGCGCTGGCGCTGGAGGAGATCGCCCGCGGCTCGATGTCGCTGGCCGGCGCCGCGGCGATGCAGTCGCTGATGGGGACCAAGTTCCTGCACATGCTGGGCAACGCCGACATCATCGAACGCCTGTTCAAGCCGGCGCTCAAGGGCGAAAAGCTCGGCGCGCTGTGCATGACCGAGCCCAATGCCGGCTCCGACCTCGAAGGCATCGCCACGTCGGCGAAGAAGGTCGATGGCGGCTATGTGCTGAACGGCCAGAAGACCTGGATCACCGCCGCGCCGGTGGCCGACTTCTTCACCGTGTTCGCCCGCGCCGGCGACGAGAAGAAACTCACCATCTTCCTGGTGGAGCGCAGCTTCAAGGGATTGATCGTGGGTCGCGAAATCCACAAGATGGGCGTCTGGGCCCTGCCCACCTCCGAAGTCGCGCTGGCCGATTGCTTCGTGCCCGACACGCACCGCTTGTCGAAGGAAGAAGGCGATGGCGAGGCACACCTGCGCAAGACCCTCGCCGAGATCCGCATCATCACCGGCGCCATGGCGCTGGGCGTGGCCCGCGCCGCGCTGGCCGAGAGCGTGCGTTACGCAGCCGAGCGCAAGCAGTTCGGCAAGGCGATCAACCGTTACCAGGCGATCCAGTTCAAGCTGGCCGAGATGGCCACCGAGCTGGAGGCGGCGAAACACCTGGTGTATTACGCCGCCTGGCTGCACGGCGCCGGCCGGCCACACCACAAGGAAGCGGCGATGGCCAAGCTCAACGCCACCGAGGCGGCCGCGCGAATCTGCGACCAGGCCGCGCGCATCCTGGCAAGCTACGGCTACGCCATGGAATACCCGGTGCAGCGCTACCTGCGCGATGTCCGCTTCACGCTGATCGGCGGCGGCACCAGCGAGATCCTGAAGCTGATCATTGCAAAGGAGGTGGCAGCATGAAGCGAAGGGCGAGGGGCCCCATTGGGGATCGACCAGCGCAATGCGGCCGTGGCGTCCGACGCCAGCACTGCCCGCGCACCACCACTGTATCGGAGGAGGCATCGTGACAGACAAAC
>JAAOZX010000321.1 GCA_012274225.1 Comamonadaceae bacterium
GCGGAAAAGGTGCCGAGTTGCGGTATCCTGTCCGGCGTGCTCTGGCGTCCCCATAGCCCAAGCCTTTCCCCGGCATTCACCTTTGCAATTTCAAAACAGGAGAAATCCACCATGAACAAATTCACCAAGCAATGGCTCGCCATGGGTCTTGCGGTCGGCGCCCTGACGGTGTCGCCGGCGGCACTGGCAGGCAAGACGCTGGACGGCATCAAGTCCAAGGGTCAACTGGTCTGCGGCGTGCACACCGGTCTGGCCGGGTTTTCCGCCGCCGACTCGGCCGGCAAATGGTCCGGGCTGGACGTCGACGTCTGCCGCGCCGTGGCCGCGGCCGTGCTGGGCGACGCGGAGAAGGTGAAATACGTTCCGCTCACGGCGCAGCAGCGGTTCACGGCCCTGCAGTCGGGCGAAATCGACGTGCTTTCGCGCAATACCACGTTCACGCTGACCCGCGACGCGTCGCTGGGCCTGAACGACACCGTAGTGACCTATTACGACGGCCAGGGCTTCATCGTCACGAAGAAGAGCAACATCAAGAGCGCCAAGCAATTCAAGAATCAGACCGTGTGCGTGCAGTCGGGTACCACCACCGAAAAGAACCTGACGGACTATTCCAAGGCGAATAACCTGAACATCAAGACCGTGGTGTTCGAGAAGGAAGAAGCCGCCACCGCGGCCTACTTCGCGGGTCGCTGCATCTCCTACACGACGGACGCGTCGGGCCTGGCCTCGATCCGCAACAAGGTCGCCACCACCCCGGCCGATCATGTGATCCTGCCGGAACTCATTTCCAAGGAGCCGTTGGGCCCGATGGTGCGCCGCGGCGATGACGAATGGTTCGCCATCGTCAAATGGGTGATCTACGGACTGATCGAATCCGAGGAATACGGCATTACCCAGGCAAACGTCGATGCGCTCAAGAACACCAGCCAGGACCCGGCTGTCAAGCGGATCCTGGGCAATGGCGAAGACATGGGCAAGCTGGTGGGGCTGGACAAGGACTGGATGGCCCGCGCCATCAAGGCCACCGGCAACTATGGCGAAATCTTCGAGCGCAATGTCGGACCGCACTCGGCCCTGGGCCTGCCGCGCGGTATCAACAACCAGTGGAACAAGGGCGGCCTGATGTACGCCTACCCGCTGCGCTGACGGCGGATGCGTATTTCCTGACCTGATCGCCGGTCCCCGGATTTGCCAGGGACCGGCGACGATTAGGCACTGTGCGCCGCATGTCACCGACACCCCGTCCCAAGAAAACCGCCTGGTCCTGGCGCAGCCGCGCCTTCCGCGGCGTGGTCTACCAGATCGTCGCGGTCGCGACGATCGCGCTGGTCGTCTGGTTCCTGGCGTCGAACACCCAGACCAACATGCGGATCCGCGGGATCCAGAGCGGGTTCGATTTCCTTGGCCAGCCGGCCGGCTTCTCGATCGGCGAGAGCCTGTTCCCCTTCGACTCCGGCGAATCCTACTGGCGCGCTTTCGGCGTCGGCATCAGCAACACTTTGCGCGTGGCCATCGCGGGGATCATCTTCTCCACCATCCTGGGCACCCTGCTGGGGGTAGGCCGCTTTTCCCGCAATGCCCTGGTTCGCGGACTGTGCTCGGCCTATGTAGAGTGCTTCCGCAATATCCCGGTGCTGCTGCAGCTGCTGATGTGGTACCTGGTCCTGACCGAGCTGTTGCCTCCAATCCAGAACGCCTGGAAGCTCGGCCCTTTCTTCCTGAGCAAGGGCGGCGTCAACTTCCCGATTCCGGTGTGGGAGACGGGCCAGGCCTGGGCGGCAGCCGGACTGGCCCTTGGCTTGGTCCTGGCCTGGCTTTATCGCTGCTGGTCGCGCAGGCAGTTCGAATTGACCGGCAAGGCGCGCAGCATGTTCTGGACGCCGCTGGGCATCGTCATCTTGGCTGGCTTGGTCGGCTGGGCGGCGGGCGGCGCGCCCACGTTGCTGGATGTTCCGGTCAAAGGCGAGTTCGCTGTCGAAAACGGCGGCGCATTGACCCCGGAATTCATGGCGATCCTGTTGGGGCTGTCGATCTACACCGCCGCCTTCATCGCCGAAGTGGTCCGTTCGGGCATTGCCTCGGTGCCGGCTGGGCAGGGCGAGGCCGCGGCCGCGCTGGGGCTGGACCGCGGCATGGAAATCCGTCTGGTCATGCTGCCGCAGGCGTTGCGCGTGATCATTCCGCCGCTGACCAACCAGTATCTGAACCTGACCAAGAATTCGTCGCTGGCCGTGGCGATCGGCTACCCCGACATCGTCTCGATCGCCAATACGGCCATGAACCAGACCGGCCGCGCCGTGGAATGCATCGCCATCCTGATGGCCGTGTACCTGACGATTTCGCTGCTGACCTCGGGGGCCATGAACTGGTACAACGCCCGCGTGGCCATCAAGGAACGCTGAGGGGACACACTTCTCATGAGCGCCGTCGGCTTTCAAGCGATCCCGTCTCGTCCCGCCCCTCGCGACACCGAAGGGCTGGTGCCGTGGCTGCGCGCCAACCTGTTCAGCGACTGGAAGACCAGCGCGGGCACGCTGGTGGTGGGAGCGGTGCTGCTGTGGGTGGTGCCGCGACTGGTCGAATGGGCCTTGCTGCGCGCCGTGTGGATCCCCGACGTGCAGGCTTGCCGCGCGGCGGAAGGAATGGGCGCCTGCTGGGGCGTGATCGCCGAGAAATACCGGCTCATCATCTTTGGCCGCTATCCGTTCGACCAGCAATGGCGGCCGCTGGTGGCCACCTTGCTGATGCTGGTCATGCTGGTGGCCAGCTGCACCCGCCCGTTCTGGAAGCCCTGGCTCGCGGCGCTCTGGGTGGTGGTGCTGACGGTCTTCCTGCTGCTGATGTACGGCGGTGTGCCGGGGCTGACCCGGGTGGAGACCGATCGCTGGGGCGGCCTGCCGCTCACCATCCTGCTGGCGACCCTGTCCACGGTCATGGCATTTCCGGTTGCATTGCTGGTGGCCATGGGACGCCGATCGACGCTTCCGGCTATCCGCACCTTCTGCACCATCTACGTGGAGCTGATCCGGGGCGTGCCCTTGATCTCGGTGCTGTTCATGGCCTCATTCATGTTCCCGCTGTTCATGCCGCAGGGATTGACCATCGACGTCCTGCTGCGCGTGCTGGTGGGCATCACGCTTTTCAACGCCGCCTACCTGGCCGAAGTCATTCGTGGCGGGCTGCAGGCGGTGCCCAAGGGCCAAGTCGAGGCAGCCGCGACCCTGGGGCTTTCCTACTGGCAGACCCAGCGCAAGATCGTCCTGCCGCAGGCGCTGGCGATGGTGGTGCCCAGCATCGTGAACAGCTTCATTTCGATCTTCAAGGACACCTCCCTGGTCAGCATCGTCAGCCTGTATGACCTGACCGGCGCGCTGGACATGGCCATCAACGCCGACGCCAACTGGAAGCCGTTCAAGCTCCAGGGCTACCTCTTCATCGCAGCCATCTATTTCGTTTTCTGCTTCGCCATGTCGCGCTACAGCCAGTGGGTGGAAAAGCAGGTCAACGCGAGCAAGCGGCGCTAATCTTCAGCAAAGACTGCCATGTCCGAACCCATCATCAGCTTCGAAAAAGTCAACAAGTGGTACGGCAACAGCTTTCACGTGCTGCGCGACATCGACCTGCAGGTGGCCCGCGGCGAGCGGATCGTGATCTGCGGGCCGTCGGGTTCCGGCAAGTCGACGCTGATCCGCTGCATCAACCGGCTCGAGGAGCATCAGCAGGGCCGGCTGGTGGTGGATGGCGTGGAACTCGCCGACGACGTGAAGGCGATCGACGAGGTGCGCAAGAAGGTCGGCATGGTGTTCCAGCAGTTCAACCTGTTTCCGCACCTGACGGTGCTGGAGAACCTCACGCTGTCGCCGATGTGGGTCGGCAAGATGCCGAAGAAGGAGGCTGAGCAAAAGGCCATGGTGCAACTGGAGCGGGTGCGCATTGCCAACCAGGCGGGCAAATACCCGCTGCAGCTCTCCGGGGGCCAGCAGCAACGGGTGGCGATCGCCCGGGCTCTGTGCCTGACGCCCAAGATCATGCTGTTCGACGAGCCCACCTCGGCGCTCGACCCCGAGATGATCAAGGAGGTGCTCGACGTGATGATCGAGATGGCCGACCAGGGCATCACCATGGTCTGCGTCACTCACGAAATGGGATTCGCCAAGGCAGTCGCCGATTGCGTGATCTTCATGGACGAGGGCCAGATCGTCGAGCGCAACTCCCCGCAGGAATTCTTCAGCAACCCGCAAAGCGAGCGCAGCCGGGACTTCCTGTCCAAGATCCTGGGACACTGAGCGCCGCCTTGTCCATCATGCCCGCGTCCGTTCCCGTGGATTCCTCGCTGCCGCGCGACGGCCAGAGCATTCTGGAACTGGCCGCGCGCTCGATGTTCCAGCTGTTCTCCAGCATCAGCCAGGGCATGTTCCTGGTCGACCGGACCGGCCGCATCGTCTGGCTCAACGAGGGTTACGAGCGCTTCCTGCCGGCGCTGGGGTTCTCGTCGCCCGATCAGGTGGTCGGCCACATGGTCGAGGACGTGGTGCCCAACACCCAGATGCGCCGGGTGCTGGAAACCGGCCAGCCGATCCTGATCGACCTGCTCACGAACCGTGCCGGGACCTTCGTGGTCAGCCGCATTCCGCTGCGCGACGACCCGAGCGGCGAGCTGATCGGCGCGATCGGTATCGTCCTATTCGATCATCCGGAAACCACGCTGCAGCCGCTGATCAGCAAGTTCGCGCGGCTCCAGCGCGATCTCGACGATGCCCGCCGGGAACTGGCGAGCCAGCGCCGCACCAAGTACACACTGGCGAGCTTCATCGGCTCCAGTCCGGCCGCGGTCGAGGTCAAGCGCCAGGCGCGGCGCGCGGCACTCTCGTCCAGCCCGGTCCTGCTGCTGGGAGAGACTGGTACCGGCAAGGAACTGCTGGCCCATGCAATCCATGCGGCATCGGCGCGGGCCAACGGTCCGCTGGTCAGCGTCAACATCGCCGCGGTGCCCGATACTTTGCTGGAGGCGGAGTTCTTCGGCGTGGCCCCGGGCGCATTCACCGGCGCCGACCGAAAAGGCCGGATGGGCAAGTTCAAGCTGGCGGATGGCGGCACGCTGTTTCTCGACGAGATCGGCGACATGCCGCTCGGGCTTCAGGCCAAGTTGCTGCGGGCGTTGCAGGAGAGTGAGATCGAGGCGCTCGGCTCCAACAAGGTCGTCGCTTTCGACGCCCGATTGATAGCCGCCACTTCGCGCGACCTTTCAGTGCTGGTGCGCCAAGGCAAGTTCCGCGAGGACCTGTTTTACCGCCTGAACGTCCTGCCGATCCGCGTCCCCCCCTTGCGAGAACGCAGCGGCGACATTCCGGCCCTGGTCGAGATCCTGGCCGAAGACATGGCATTGCGCAGCGGCACGCCGCCACCAGAGCTAAGCGCCCAGGCCGTCGCGCTGTTGTCGGCGCAGACATGGCGGGGCAACATCCGGGAACTGCGCAATGTGCTGGAGCAGGCCGCGATGCGCAGCGACACCCATCACATCGACGTGAAGGACCTGGAGGAAGTGCTGCGGCAATCGGGCATCAAGCAGATCGCGCCGCGGGTTGCCCCGGTCGATGCCGGCGTTGTTACCCAAACCTTGCGTCCGCTGGCCGAACAGGTGGCCGAGCTGGAGCGCCGAGCCATCGACGCGGCTTTGACCGCGAGCAGGGGCAACAAGGTTGCCGCCGCCAAACTGCTCGGAATTTCGCGAGCCAAGCTCTACGAGCGGCTCGATTCATTGACCGAAATTCAGTCAGTGTCCAAAAATAGATCAGGATATGTGTCTGATTTCAGGGCAGTTCATCGCCGATCTCAGGAAAAGTCCTTTTGATTCAACGTTCTATCCTTTGGCACGGAGCGTGCGATCGGCTCCTGCCAGGTCCGCCATCACAACAGGAGACATTCATGCAACGCCGCACATGGCTCGCGCTCGCCGCGCTCGCCGCCTCTGCCTTCACGATTCCGCTGGCTTTCGGCCAGGCCAAGGAAATCAAGATCGCCCATATCTA
>JAAOZX010000322.1 GCA_012274225.1 Comamonadaceae bacterium
CCTCCCAGTTGATCGATGAACATCCCCATGACCCGTGGCAGACGGCGCTCGCTGGCCCGGGACGAGGACAACCTCGATCACCGTCCGCAGGTTCCGTGCCGAACATCCAGGGAACCCGACAGTCGCCGCAAGTCCCTGATTTAGAAGGAATTCTTCCGTAGAGGGCGGCCGGGGCGAGCGTTGCACGGCTTGACAATGTGGGTGCGGTGAACCCGCGCTGCGGCGCGAGTGGGTGAAGGCACCCAATTGTCATGAACCCATTGCCCTCCGATCGGCGGCGCGGTGCACGGCGGGCAGTCTTCGCCCCCTAGCGGCACAAGCAGTCGCGCCCAGGTGCGGGCCTTCAGCGCCATGCCGCACCTGCTGCCAGGAGCAGCAGCACATAGACCAGCAAGACCGACCCGACCAGCTGTGCCAGCAGTTTCAATAGGAGCGACCCCGTTTTCATGCAGGCAGTGTGATCGCCTGTGCATGAACGGATCCTGAATGGGTGTACGGTTTGCTTTCGGGCCGAAGCACTCGTTGGAAACGCATTGAGGCGATCCCAAGTGGGTAGACTTGACCTGTCGATCCCGGTCGACTTCCATGGGAGGATCCCCGACATGCCCACGAAAAGCTTCACCAGCGGCCGCATCAGGAAGGCGGACTACAACCCCACTTCGCGGCAGCTCGATCTGCATTGGGAGAACAAGTCGATCCTGGCCTACAAGCAAGTGCCGGAAGAGGTCTATCGGCGGCTTTGCAGTGCACCCAATCCGGCGACCTACTGGGAAGACCGGATCGCGGACGAATATCCGAAGGGCACACCGATGACGTCCAATGCGGATCCGGGCGGCGCCAGGAAGTTGGGTGACCTGCTCGGAGGCGACGACTGAATGGCGGTCCGCAGCGGGCCCAACGCTCTTGCGATCACTTCCCGGCGGCACTGCGGAAGTCCGCCGGACTCACGCCCGTCCACACCTTGAACGCGCGAATGAAACTCTTCTCATTGCGAAACCCCGTCGCCGCGGCCACCTGCTTCACCGGCTTGTCGCTGCGATAGAGCAATTCCTTGGCGCGCTCGCAGCGCACCTCGTCCTTCAACTGCTGCAGGCTCGCGCTTTCTTCCTTCAACTGCCGGTGCAGCGTGCGCACCGACATGTTAAGCAAGCCCGCCAGGCCCTGCGCGCTGTGGGTCCGGAGGGGGTGCGCGGCCAGGGCCTGGCGTACCTGTTGCACCAGCAGGCGGTCGCGGCGGTACTGCAGCACCATCAGCGGCACCGCGCGCTGCAGCATCTGGCGCAGCGCCTTTTCGTCGCGGCGCAGCGGCAGGGCCAGGTAGCGGGCGTCGAACCGGATCTCCGCCCTGGGCGCATCGAAGCGCAGCGGGCCGGGGAACATCAGCGGGTACGCGTCGGCATGCGGCGGGGCCGGGAACGGAAACCGGGCGCCCTGCAGCGGAATGCGCGAGTCGATGTACCAGCAGGCCAGGCCGTGGATGTTGCGCAGCACGCTCACCAGCGCGAATTCGCGAGACGCGCCCAGGTCGACCGGCTCGTCGATCACGATGGCCGCGCTCGCGCCCGCCACGACCAGGTCCAGCTGGATGTCGTCGATCAGTAGCGCGTGGTACCGGCACCAGCGCTTGAGCGCCACGCCCAGGTCGGGCGAACTGAGGCAGGCGCGCGCCACCATGCCGTAACTGCCCCAGGGCAGGCGGCGCGAGAACACGCCCAGCGCTTCGTCGTCCAGCTCCTGCATGGCCTGCGCCGACAGCACCTCCATCTGGCGGGCGGTAATGCGGCCCGCCGCGACCTGCAGGTTGGCTGGCGTGATCTGTGCCAGCCGCAATGCTCGCGCCGGGTCCTGGCCGTAGCGCCGATACGCCGCGACGATCGCTCGCGGCAAGGCCATCGGCGTGGCGGCCTTGCGCGAATGGACCCGGCTGGGCGTGGTGCGGGCGGGCATGGGCTCAGTCTGCGACATCGTGGCACGATTTGCAACCTTGCTGGCATCTGGCCGTGACCTTGGCGGGCCTAAGCTGGCGGTCTGGCGGGCTACCATGCCCCTACCCTCACCCTCCCCCGGCGGGGGAGGGAATGAAAGCAAGAGGAGACACATGTCCGTTCTCGAATCGCAACTCAATCCTCGCTCCGCCGAGTTCCAGACCTATGCCGCCGCCATGCAGGCGCTGGTGGACGACCTGAAGGTGCAGGTGGCCAAGCACGCGGAAGGCGGCGGCGAGATCGCCCGGGCCAAGCACATGGCCCGCGGGAAACTGTCGCCGCGCGATCGCGTGCGCAACGTGCTGGACCCCGGCACGCCCTTCCTGGAGCTGGCGCCGATGGCTGGCCATGGGCTGTTCAATGGCGACGCGCCCTGCGGCGGCATCATCGCCGGCATCGGCCGCGTGAGTGGCGTCGATTGCATGATCGTGTGCAACGACGCGACGGTGAAGGGCGGTACCTATTTCCCGATCACGGTCAAGAAACACCTGCGGGCCCAGGAGATCGCGCAGCAGAACCGGCTGACCTGCATCTATCTGGTCGATTCCGGCGGCGCCAACCTGCCGACCCAGGACGACGTGTTCCCGGACCGCGAGCACTTCGGCCGCATCTTCTACAACCAGGCCAACCTGAGCGCCCAGGGCATCGCCCAGATCGCGGTGGTGATGGGCTCGTGCACGGCCGGCGGCGCCTACATGCCGGCAATGAGCGACGAGACCATCATCGTCAAGAACCAGGGCACGATTTTCCTGGGCGGCCCGCCGCTGGTGAAGGCGGCCATCGGCGAGATCGTGACGGCCGAGGACCTGGGCGGCGGCGACGTGCACACCCGGCTGTCGGGCGTGGCCGATCACCTGGCGCAGAACGACATGCACGCACTGGCGCTGGCGCGGCAGGCCGTGGCGACGCTCAATCGCGGCAAGCGCCACGAGCAGCAGTTGCGCGAACCCAGGCCGCCCAAGTACGACGTCAGGGAGCTGTACGGCGTGGTGCCGAACGACGTGCGCAAGCCGTACGACGTGCACGAGATCATCGCCCGGATCGTCGACGCCTCCGAGTTCCACGAGTTCAAGGCCCGCTACGCCACTACGCTGATCTGCGGCTTCGCCCACATCGAGGGCATGCCGATCGGCATCATCGCCAACAACGGGATTCTGTTTTCCGAGTCGGCGCAGAAGTGCGCCCACTTCATCGAGCTGTGCTGCCAGCGCAAGGTGCCGCTGCTGTTCCTGCAGAACATCACCGGCTTCATGGTCGGCCGCAAGTACGAGAACGAGGGCATCGCCCGGCACGGCGCCAAGATGGTGACGGCGGTGGCCACGGCGCAGGTGCCCAAGTTCACGATCATCATCGGGGGCAGCTACGGCGCCGGCAACTACGGCATGTGCGGCCGCGGCTACTCGCCGCGCTTCCTGTGGATGTGGCCCAACGCGCGCATCAGCGTGATGGGCGGCGACCAGGCGGCGGCCGTGCTGTCCACGGTCAAGCGCGACGGCATGGAGTTGAGGGGCGCGCAATGGAGCGCGCAGGACGAGGAAGTCTTCAAGAACAACATCCGCCAGCAGTACGAGGTGCAGGGCCATCCCTACTACGCCACGGGGCGGCTGTGGGACGACGGGGTGATCGACCCGGCCGACACCCGGCGGGTGCTGGCGCTGGGCCTGTCGGCCACGTTGAACGCGCCGATTCCCGAGCCGAAGTTCGGCGTCTTTCGCATGTAGCGCTCCTACGTATGCAGGATTCCATCTACAC
>JAAOZX010000052.1 GCA_012274225.1 Comamonadaceae bacterium
GCGGCGACGGTGAAGGACGTTTCAGAGCTGGCACGCATCCAAGCGTTGTGTTCCGCACAGGTCGGCCCAAGACCATGGCTTCGTGTGGTGTTCTCGAAGTCGGGCCCATTTATCAGGTGGAAACGCAGGATGTCGCGCAGTTGTTCTTTCGTCCTCACGGCGCCAACCAATTCTCCGAAAGCAATTCCATCTCCGAACCGGTAAGCCCGCGGTCAAAGCCCGAAAAAGTGGCGCTGGTTGTCCGGAGTGCGTCAGGTTTCGAAGATGAGTTGCGTTTCGAGCCCGTCAAGAGTCCTCAGGCCCTGCGTTTCGCCGACATCCAGGTCCGGTGCCTCAAGCGCATCTCGCCGCCGTCGCGTCGGTGACGCAACAGGGCTGACCGCTCAGCGCCCGGTCAGCGTACGACCGGCAGCTCCATACAGTTGGGCCGATCCGAAATTCTGATTGTCGGGGTCGAATGAAAAGATATTGTGTTGGCGGGACACAAGCAGTCCAGACCATCGCGGCTCCAGGAAGAATGAAATGAACTCTGCGCCCCGCCCCGAATGCACCTTCAGCACTTCTTCGAACTCGCCGGAACTCAAGGCCTTCATGGGATGGAATTCGGTAACGCCATAGTGCGCATGTCCGCTCCTGCTCAGCCAGTTGAAAAAAGACGTGCCATAGGTCGGCTCGCCATACAGGCTCACACCGAGCCGGATATCCTCGAGTTTCGCCAGGGATGCATCGACCGCGTACTTGTTCTCATCCCAGCCGGGATTGGTGAACGGAACGATCTGGTGTGTATAGAGTCTGGTGTCTGTCAGGCATGATTGCCTGACCGTCTTGCGGAAGAACTCAAGGTAGTCCACCACTTGCTGGCCTCGGAACGCGTGCCAGAGCGGCACGAGGGGATTGTAGAAATACGATGACTGGTCCAACGGCAGGTCGACATACGCCTTCAGGGTGTTGCCGGGCTGGCTGCTGGGGGGAAGCGGCTTTTGGGGCATCGGCTTCGGCGTCTGCTGTTGCCTGTCCATGATGGCGATCTGCCGCGTCGAAAGATGGATGAGAGCGTCAGGTTCGGCTTCCAGATAGATGTCAATCCGGTGCAGGCCCACCGGCAGAGTCCGGAAATCCATGTCGTACCGCCAGCCGGTGTTCGCATCGCCGAGTTCTGGCAGCGCCTGAAGCACATCCCGACGACCCAGAGCCACCGGAGCATTGCCGATCAGTTCGCCGTTTCGATAGATCCGCACCCGCGGCTGCCATGATGCCGCGGACGACGACGGCGCGACATACGCCCATCCGGCAATTGGCAAAGATCCGTGCGCAAACGAATCGATGTGCTCGGTGAAATCGCGCAGCGACATCGAACGTATGTCTTTCGACGGCGGCTCGACCTGATCGAATGAAGTCCAGTTCGTGCCCAGAAGCAGGTTCAGCTGCCCGATCGATCGGAGTCGCTTCTTCAGGAATGCACGAAATCCGGCCTTCGACTCCTGGCTGTAATCCGACACCAGGTAGGGCATCGCGAAGCCCATCCCCCCTGCGAAGTCCGGAAAAAGCTGGTGCGTTTCGCCAAGCAGGGTGATGCCCCGGATCCTTGCGATCTGGCGTGGTTCCAGCTTGCAGATCTCAGCCAGGACGGCCTGCGCCGCCTGGACTCGTCGCCGGGTAACTTCATTGGCAGTGCTGGCAAGACTCCAGTTGAAGATGTCAGTGCCGTAGTACTTGTCGCGCTGGAGGGGCCCATTGGGCGTTGCACTGAGGTTGCGCGGATCTGCCTGCAGCGCCTCTTCAATCGGTGCGTTCACCGAGAAGTGGTTCGAAAAGAGATAGACGATCACCGACCGGTCGGTATCGCGAATTGTGCGCACCAGGCGACCGACCGCCTCCGCATCGATGACCCAATCGCTTCCTGCGGCCTTGAACAGCTTCAGCAGCGGAATGGGCAGCGTGTAACCCAGTTCGTAGCGCGAAGACTTCGAGCCCGGCGGAAGGAGGGCGGACAAGGTCGACTCCACCAGCGCGCTCGCCGAGCCGGCCGGGCCGGTGCAGCGCCGGTACAGTTCTTCGTTGGCACTGCCGGCGGCAGGCCCTTGCGCAAGGATGCAGGGCTCGATCACGCCTATCATCGGCGCCAGCAGCAATCTGGGCGATTCCTGGCGCAGGTAAAGAAGGGTAGCCTGGGTCAGCGCCGCGATCCCGATGGCGCTGCTCAAGCCTACCAGGAGGACCAGACGTCGTGTATTTGAAAAAGCGCGCATGGCCTCCCTTGGTCAGGGTGCCACTTTACCGTGATCGATCCGAGTGCCTGACATCGACCGGCCTCCCGAGACGGTACTCGCGATATCATGCACGGGCTGGCGCGACGCCGGTTTCGAAGGGCCTCGTAGGCAGCCGGAATCCTGGGGCCCGGTCGAAAGGGATGGGCGGCTCAGCGGGCGACGTCCGATAGACCTCCATGATGCGAGCCCCGGGGCCCTTTTTCGACGCCGCCCTGCACAAAATTGAACCTCGATGGTATGAATGCAATCGTGAATGTCGATCTCGAGCAGGAACTTGGCGACCTGTTGGTACGCGCAGGCAGGCTCAGCGCGCGGGATCTCGAGCGTGCGCTGTCCGCGCGCCAGGAAATGGGCGGCACCATTGAACGCGTGCTGGTGCAACTCGGTCTCGTCTCCGAGGTGGATGTCGTGCAGATGCGATCCGTCCAGCTCGGGCTTCCGTTCGTGTCTGCAGATGGATTTCCCGAAACGCCGGCTGAGGTGCAGGGCCTGCAACCGGAGTTCCTGAGCGTCCACGGCTGCTGCCCGCTGCGCCTGGACGGCAATCAGTTGCACGTGGCCATGGCGGCGCCGGAGAACCTGTTCGTGTTGAAGGCCTTGCGCCTGGCGACCGGTCTCGAAATCAGGCCCTACATCGCCCTTCCAAGCGACATCGAAAAAGCGCTGGCCCAGCCACAGCCAGGCGCTGACGAGGCCGACGAGGAAGGCGGCCTCGACGATTCCGGGGACTTCGTCGAACACCTGCGCGATCTTGCCAGCGAGGCGCCGGTGATCCGGCTGGTCAATGCCATTATCGGTCGCGTGATCGAGCTGCGCGCGTCTGACATTCACCTTGAGCCTTTCGACGACGGGCTGCATGTTCGCTACCGGGTTGATGGCGTGATTCATTCTTCCGAGATCGTGGCGCCCCGGCAGGGCGCGGCCGTCAGCTCGCGCGTCAAGCTGCTGGCGCATCTTGACATCGCCGAACGGCGCCTGCCGCAAGACGGCCGCATCAAGACCCGCGTCAAGGGCCGGGAGCTGGACCTTCGGGTTTCGACGGTCCCCACCGTTCACGGCGAAAGCGTCGTGATGCGGGTGCTCGATCGGGCCAGCGTGCGTTTCGGCCTTGAGCAGATGGGGTTCGAGGCAGACACCTTGGTCCGCTTCAACGCGCTCCTTGCGCGTCCGCACGGCATCTTGCTGGTGACCGGGCCGACGGGGTCCGGCAAGACCACCACGCTCTACGCTGCGCTGTCGAAGCTGGACGCAACGTCGCAGAAGATCATCACCGTGGAGGATCCGGTTGAATACCAGCTCGAAGGCATCAATCAGATCCAGGTGCATGCGCAGATCGGCCTGAGCTTCGCCAATGCCCTTCGATCCATCCTGCGCCAGGATCCGGACATCATCATGATCGGCGAGATGCGCGATGGCGAGACTGCCCAGATCGCCGTGCAGTCGGCATTGACCGGCCATCTGGTGCTGTCAACGCTGCACACCAACACGGCCACCGGCGCCATCATTCGCATGCTGGATATGGGAGTGGAGCGTTACCTCATCACGTCATCCGTCAACGGTGTGCTGTCCCAGCGGCTGGTTCGCACCTTGTGCAGCCACTGCAAGGAGCCGGAGATACCGGCTGCCGCGCTGCTGGCCAGTTCGGGGCTGGGGCGTTTCCTGAAGGCGGGTACGCCGACGTACCGTGCGATCGGCTGTTCCCACTGTCGGGACACCGGCTATCAGGGGCGCACGGCCATCCATGAATTGCTGGTGATCGACGAGCCGATGCGCAAGGCCATCCTCGAGGGCAGCGACGAGAGCGAGTTGCACGCTCTGGCGGCCCGCACCGGAATGCTGACCCTTTACGAAGATGGTCTGCGCAAGGTTGCGGCCGGAACGACCTGCCTGGAGGAGCTGTTACGGGTAACCCAGGAAAGCCACGATGCCTGAATACTCGTGGCGGGCGGCAGACGCCACCGGTCGGGTATCCGAAGGCCGCCTCGAGGCCGCATCACCCAATGCGGCCTCGCGACAGCTGCGCGAACGCGGCTTGGTGCCGGTCAGCGTCTCCGATGCAGGCCTGCCAGCGCAGGCTGCGCTGGCCCGTCCTTCGGAAGGAGGTTTCCTGTCCCGTTACCGGTCGGGGCGCAACAACGGACCGGTGACGCAGTCGGAACTGCTGACTCTCACCAGCGAACTCTCGATCATGCTTCGGGCGGGGCTGCCGCTGGCGAGCGCGCTGCGTGTATTGATCGACATGAGCCTGAGGCCGCCGGTGACCGGGCTGCTCCATGAAGTTCTGGAGGAGGTCAAGCGCGGCTCGACCTTGAGCCGTGCACTGGGCCGGGAGCATGCCCTGTTCGGTGACTTCTATCTCAACATGGTTCGATCCGGCGAAGCCAGTGGACAGCTGTCCAACGTCTTGCAACGCCTGGTGGAGCACATGGAACGCCTGCGTTCCCTGCGCGAAAGCGTGGTTTCCGCGACGATCTACCCGGCGATCCTGCTGTTTGTGGCTGTCGTATCGCTGATAGCGATGCTCGGCTTCGTGGTGCCGCAGTTCGAGAAGCTGTTTACCGACCTGGGCGATGCACTGCCGCTGGCAACCCGGATCGTCATGCAACTGGGTCGGGCCTTTCGCGAGTGGGGCATTGTTATCGGCATTGTCGTGGGGTTGTCGGGCTGGGGCGCCGTACGGTGGTTGCGGTCGCCGGGCGGCATGGCCTGGTGGCAGTCGAAGATACTGCGCCTTCCCCTGCTGGGCGGACTGCTGCTCAAGTACCAGCTGAATCTGTTCGCCCGCACACTCGGCACGTTGCTGGGCAATGGCGTGCCCATGTTGACTGCCCTGCAAATCGCATCGGACACCATGGGCAACGAGGTGCTGCGCAGCCGTCTGTCCAGCGTGGCACCGGCGGTCAAAGAGGGCGGCCGGCTGGTCGACGCGCTTTCCGCAACCGGCATTTTCGAGGCGCTGGCGGTCAACCTGGTGCGAGTGGGCGAAGAAACCGGACGGATCGGGCCGATGATGCTCGAGTTGGCGAACATTCTGGACCGGGAGGTCGAGACCGGCATTCGGCGCGCGCTGACCTTGGTGGAGCCCATCCTGATCATCGTGCTCGGGATATTGATCGCGAGCATCATCGTTTCGATCCTTCTGGGCATCCTGTCGATCAACGACCTCGCCGTATAATTCATCGTTTGATCGAGGACAACGTGATGGTGAACTCACAGCCTCGCCGTTTCAAGGCCGGCTCCAGAGGCTTCACACTGGTCGAACTGCTGGTGGTTCTGGCGATTCTCACCCTGCTGGCCGGCATCGTCGGTCCCCGGGTGCTCGGGCAGCTCGGTGGCGCGAAGAGCAAGACCGCGATGGTACAAATCGCCGATATCGACAAGGCTCTCGAAATCTTCAAGCTCGATGTCGGGCGATTTCCAACGACCGATGAAGGGCTGGACGCACTCGTCAGTCGACCTCCCACCGTCAGCTCGGGCTGGGCAGGCCCTTACCTCAAGGGGACGCTTCCGAAAGACCCGTGGGGCAGACCCTATCGCTACCAGGGCCCCGGGCCTGACGGCGCTGTCGAAGTACTCTCGCTGGGGGCCGACGGGGCTCCCGGAGGAGAGGGCGAGAATGCCGACGTTCGCAACACGCGCTAAGGCGGACTGAGGCCACCGTGCGGGTGCAGCGCGGTTTCACCCTCATCGAGCTGCTGGTTGTTCTTGCAATGATCGCGCTCCTGACGGCACTGGTGCCTCTGGCATTTGAACGCCTGCGCGAAGCGGCGCAGTATCGCGACGCCGTTCGCAGCGTTCTATCCGATATGCGGCAGGCTCGCTATCGCGCGCTTTCCGAGGGGCGCGAGGTGCGTTTCCGCGTGGATCTTGCGCACCGCAGTTACGGGGTCGAAGGACGCCCGCCCAAGGCGTTGCCGGAGCCGTTGCGCTTGCGCACCACCGTTGCGGACATCGAGTTGACTGCAGACAAGACGGCTGCAATCCGTTTCCTGCCCAGCGGTGGCGCCACGGGTGGAACCATCGAGATCCTTCGGCCGGGCGGAGCTGGCGTGCGGTTGACCGTGGACTGGTTATCCGGCGGCGTCACCCAGTCCGCTGTGCGGCAATGACCGTTTCCTCGCCGCGCCGTCAGCGCGGCTTCTCCCTGCTCGAATTGCTGGTGGCATTCGTCATCATGGCTTTTTCGCTGGCCATGCTGTATGAGGCCAGTGGCGGTACCGTGCGCAGCCTGGGCGACACCGAGCAGCATCTGCGCGCGTCCATGCTGGCGCAAAGTGTGCTCAATTCCAGGGACAGCGTGCCGCAGGCCGGTTGGAATGAGGCCGGGCGATCTGCCGGACTCGCATGGCGGGTCAGCAGCAGTCCATTCGTGACCGGGGTCGACAGCTCCGGCGCGCCGCCGCTGCAACAGGTCCTGGTTGTGGTGGCATGGACCGACCGGCGAGGGCCGCGCCAGCTTGAATTGAGCACATTGCTGCCACAGGCGAAACCGGCGACGGGGCAGCCACGATGAGCCGCTCCTGTTCCCGCGGGCCCGGAAGGATGTCCGGTTTCACCCTGGTCGAGATCCTGGTGGTCATGACGCTGATGTCGATGGTCATGCTCGCTCTGGGTGCGGCCATGCGCACGATTGCGCAGACCGAGGAGCGGGTCGACCAGCGCTTGCAGCGCGCGGACGACATGCGGGTGGCCACCGGCTTTCTGTCCAGTACGCTGGGGCGTATTTCGCCTCGCAAGTCCGCAGCGCCGACCCAGGTTGGACAAAGCCTGTACCTCTTTGCCGGCGCGCAGAGCACCGTGATGTGGTTGGGGGTGATGCCTGCCCGGTACGGAGCGGGAGGGCGCTACTTTTTCCGCCTGTCCCTCGAGTCCGCGGGACTGAATCCCGCCCTCGTGATCCGTTTCGTGCCATGGAATGGAAACGCCGTCTTTCCGGATTGGGGCCAGGCCGAGTCTCGGGTTCTCGTGGCCAATGCGACAGGCTTTGCCCTCGAATACGCGGACGAAGACGGCTCAAGTATCGCCTGGCTGCCGCAATGGGCCGAAGCACAGCGCCTTCCGACCCGGGTCCGGATTTCGGTGCGCACGCCTGCGGGCGACTGGCCCTTCCTGACCATCGCAATGCGCCAGCTGCCTGCCGGGGACAACGGCCGCGGCGGATTTGTATTCGGACCGGAGTGACGGCAGTGCAAAACCCGGCGGTCGGCGCAAATCGCGGAGTGGCACTGTTGGCGGTGCTCTGGATCGTGGCCGCCCTGAGCATCCTGGTGACGGGCATGGTGCAGGCGCAGCGTGATGAGGTCCGGCTCGTTTCGTCGGGGCGCCAGACAGTCCAGGGGCATGCGATTGCCAACGCAGCGATCCAGATGGTGCTCCAGGAGATGGCGAGCCGCACCGAGCCGCTGAGCCGCCTCAGCCGCAGAGACGTGAGTTACGCGGGTTTGACCGTTGCCGTGGAGATCATTCCGATCAATGGGCTCGTCGACATCAACCGGGCACCTGAGCCGTTGCTGACCGCATTGTTCACAGTCGCCGGTGGCCTTGCGGCAGCGCGTGCGTCGGCGCTGGCCAAGGCCGTTGTCGCGGCTCGCCTGCCGGGACCCGGCGCCCTGCGCGGGCCCCGGTTCGAGGCCATCGAGGATCTGCTGCAAATACCAGGAGTCGATTATTCCCTCTATGCTAGACTTTCCGCCCTCATAACCACAGACGCCATGGGAAGCGGCCGCGTCAACGCGATGGCTGCGCCTGAAGGAGTTTTGGTGGTGCTCTCTGAGGGCGACGCCGGGCGGGCTGCACGGATAGCCGCCGCCAGGGGCGCCGGGGATGTCGGCATAGACACAACGGGACTGGCGGCGCAGTTTGTGGACACCGCGGTCACCAAGCGCTTCAAGCTTGTGGCTCACGTTCCGCTGACGGATGGCCGGCTCTTGCTCAGCACATGGCTGGTGGAAACCGGCAGGGCTGCACCCGATGGCGTGCCCTGGCGCATCTTCAACGCCGAAGACCGGTTTGAGCCGACGCCGGCGATGACAAATTGAAACGACGATGTCCGCAACTCATTCCAAACGTGGCCTCAGTGGGCTCGACCTCAAAGAAGCCGCCGCCTCGTGGCTGCCCCGGCTGAAGGCCCAGGCGCACCGGCTGCGGTCACGGTTTGCCCCGTCGGACCCGGTGCTTCTCCGTCACGCGGATGGCGGCCAGTCCATATGGGCCGGAAGCGCGAAGCGTGGGAGGGGAGCGACGACGAAGACGCCGAACTTCGTGGCCGTGGAGATTCCCGATGACCTGCTGCTGCGACGCAGCCTCGCATTGCCGAAAATGTCGCGCATCGACATCGACAAAGCGATCTTGCTGGAGGTGCGCAGCAACAGCCCGTTTGCCGCGGAAGATCTTGCGTGGGGCTGCGTCGTGCGAGAGGAGGAGGGCGCGCACTCGCGCGCCGAAATCGTGATCGCGTCACGTCGCCACATTTCAGACTTCATCCAGAACCGATGGCCCGACCTCGCGCACGGCGCCAAGCAGCCCGAGGCATGGGCCGTCCTGGGCCTGTCCACCCCCGTGGTGATCACCGGTTTTGGCGAGCAGCAGCGGCTGCGCCATGAGACAGCCGAGAAGCGGCTGGACATGGCATTGCTGTTGGTCGCATTTGCCCTGGCCTCGCTGGTGGCAATGACACCGACAGCGCAACTTCGGCAGCGCGCGCTGGAAGCGTCGGACGCCTTCGCAGCGGTGGTGAAGCGAGTCGCGCCGCTGGTGCGCAAGCGCGATGAGTTGACGGTCCTGAACGAAAGGCTTCGGTCGCTCGATGCGGTTGCGGCGGACCGGGTCGATCCTGCCGGAGTGATGGAATACCTCACCAAGATCCTGCCCGACGACACCTACCTCTACAGCCTGGACATCCAGAAGGCGAAAATTACCGCATCGGGTCATACCGTGGACTTCGCGGCGCTGCTCCAGAAACTCAGCTCCGACCCTCGGTTGAAGGATGTCCGGTCGCCGAGCGCCGTCACCCGGGCACCGGGTGCCACCAAGGAAGCATTCATCGTCGAATTCACCATGAACGCGAAGTCGCCGCCGATCAACCCGCCACCGGGGCCGGCTCTTTCCGGACCTGGCGCCGCGCAATCCGTGGCAGCGCCCGCGGCGTCGTCTTCTGCGGCCGTTGCAATGCCGGGAGCCGCCGCTCAGGCAACGCCGGTTGCGGCGGTGGCGTCCATGCCCGCCGCCAAACCAGCCTCGTCACCCTTTACGGTTGGGGGATCGAACCGATGAGAATCGAGATGCTGTCGGCAACTCGTCGCGCCATAGGACTGACGTTGGTCTCGGTGGTGCTGATTGGCGCAGTCGCGGCTTATGCAGTATCGAAACATGTGTGGGCGCAGGGCCAGTTGGCGGAACTGGAGCCAAGATACGCGCGCCTGATCGGCCTCGAGGCCAGCGCAGCGGCCGTGGATGCCGCCTTGACCCAGCGCAGGGCACTGCTGGCGCGCCATGCCTATCTGGCGTCCGACGACGTGGCCCGGGCCGGTAGCGATGCGCAACAGCGCGCGCGGGAGGCTTTTTCCAAGGCTGGGCTGCAGGTGTCCAGCACCCAGGTGCTGCCCGCCAAGGCGGTGGAGGGCTTCGACCGGATTCCCGTGGTGCTGCGCCTCGAAGGCGATCTCACTGCACTGCAGAGCGCGCTGGTCGTGCTGCCGGGCCAGGCGCCGACGCTGTTCATGGACGCATTCAACGTGCAGAACACGGGCATGCCCAGGCCCGAAGGTGCCCAGCGGCTCTCCATACAGGTCAACCTGTTCGTGTTGAGGGTGCGCCAGTGAAGCGCGGCACGACCGCCCTGCTGGTGGGCCTTGACGTGCTGCTGGCGTGCCTGCTCGCCTGGCTGTGGATCGATCCGCATGGCGGGCTGCGCGGCGTCCATTGGCAGCCGCCGGCCGCCATCCGGCCGGAACTCGGCACAGTATCGCAGTCCATGGCCGCTCGGGACGATGCCGATGTGGCGCGCTTCATGGTGATCCTGGACCGTCCGGTCTTTTCCACCACCCGGCGCCCTCCGCCGCCGCCCAAGCCCGTCGTGGTTGCGCCGCCCGACCCCCTGAACACCATCCGTCTCTACGGGTTGTTCAGCGGTACCGGCGGCGGCGGCGTGATCGCCCAGGTCGAGGGGAAGACACGGCGCGTGAAAGTGTCAGAAGCCATCGGGGACTGGCACCTCAAGGAGATCCGGGCTCAGGAGGTGGTGTTTGCGCGCGGAGGTGAAACCCGTGTCGTGCCCCTGGTGCAGGCGAAGCAGGCCGCTGGGGCGGCCGTCCCCCCGCCCGTATTCGCGGCCCCGGTGATGCCAGCCGCAGCGGGAGGGGGTTTGCCGTTCCCTTCTGCGCCAGCCGTCCCGGTTCTGCCGACAGGCGCACCTGCCTCACCGCCAGCGCAACCACCCGTCGCAGCGCCAAGCGCGCCGGGGGCGAAGCCTGCAGCCACGGCAACACCAAAGTCCCCCTTTGTCATAGGAGGCTCCCGATGAACTTCCCCAGCCCGTGCCCCTACTTTCGGCGAAAAAATCAATGATCTGTTCACGCTTCACTCTCACGCTCGTCGCACTGGCGGCGTGCCGGCTCGCCTTCGCCCAGGGCGACGCAGCCGTCCTGCCCGGCAGCGTCTTGTCCACCGGTGGTTGGGCACCGACGGCGCCCACGCCCGAGCCCAACGCCCAGAACCAGCCGCGTATCCTGCGCGGAAACGACAAGGTCATCGCATCGCCACCGCCGAGACCTGCCTTGACCGGTTCGTCGAACAATTTCCGATTCGAAGAAGCGCCGATTCTCGACGTTGTGCACCTCGTCTTGCGCGACATCCTGAAGGTCGATTACATGATTCACCCGCCGATCAGTGGCACTGTCACGATGGCGACCAAGGGCGAGGTGTCCGCGGATGAGGCGGCGTCTCTCCTTGAAGGCGCGCTGCTGGCCAACGGCCTTGTGATGGCGCGCGACAGCCGCGGCACCTATCACGTGGGCCGGCCGGAGGCGCTGCGGGGAATCGTTTCGGTTCCGCAGCAAGTAGGCAATGGCCCTCTGGCACCGGGCTATGGCGCCGTGGTGATTCCGCTGCAATACATCGGCGCGGCGGAAATGGCGACCATCCTCCGGCCCATGCTACCTCCCGAAGCGCTGGTAAGGGTCGACACGGTACGCAACCTGCTGGTGCTGGCAGGCAACCGCACCCAGGCGGAAGGCTGGCAGAGCATCATCGCGACTTTCGACATCGATCTGCTCAAAGGCATGTCGATCGGCTTGTTCCCGCTGAAGTATGCGTCGGTGCAGGAGGTGGAAGAGGTGCTGCGGGTGATTTCGGGTGGCCGTCCCGCTCCGGCAGGCGCTGGCGGAGCGCCTCCAGCGGCGCAGGGGGCTGCGGCGGCCGCAGCGGCCGTGGGCGCGACTGGCTTTGGCGAGAACGCGTTCCTGGGCACGGTCAAGTTCATGCCGATCGCGCGCCTCAACAGCATCCTGGTGGTGACGCCGCGTGCGGCTGACCTTGACGAAGCCAGGCGCTGGATCGAGCGCCTCGACCGGCCGAGCGGCAACCTGGCCGAACAGACGCTGCATGTCTATCGTGTGGAGAACGGGTCGGCCGGACACCTGGCGCAAGTCCTGAACGGCATTTTCGGCGGCGGCGAGACCGGGACTTCGACTCCTGGTTCGGGTGTGGCGCCCGGCCTTGGTTCCTCCAGCGCCACCACCATCGGCCTGGGCTCGCAGTCCCTCAGCGGGCTCGGGTCGCAGGCCGCCGGCAGCGGCGTCAGCGGCATGCTGCAGTCGGGCCAGCCGGCGGGCGCGCAGTCGCCCGTCCAGGGCGCCGGCGCCAACTTCAAAGTCGGGGGCCTGCGCGTGGTTGCCGACGAGGTCAACAATTCCATCCTCGTCTATGGCACGCAGGCGGAGTACGCCAAGATCGAGAGCAGCCTGCGCCGCCTTGATGTGCCGCCTACCCAGGTGCTGATCGAAGCCAGCATCGTGGAGGTCACGCTCACCGACGACATGCAGTACGGCCTTCAGTGGACTTTCAATAACTCCCGGGCCAACGGCGATGTGGGGACCGGCGTGCTCAGCAATCTTCCGGGCGGCGTCCTGTGTGGTGCCCAGTCCGGTTTTTCCTACGTCTTGCGCAATTCATTGTGCAACATCAAGGCCGTGCTGAACGCCCTGGCGGAGAAATCCCTGGTCAAGGTCATCTCCAGCCCGTCGCTGATGGTCCTGGACAACTACACCGCTCAGATCGTCGTGGGGGACCAGCAGCCGATCCAGTCGGCCACCACCACGACCACCGGCGGGGTCGTCACCAACAGCATCCAGTACAAGGAC
>JAAOZX010000323.1 GCA_012274225.1 Comamonadaceae bacterium
GCGCGAGTGGAAGACCGCACCTTCATCTGCTCGCTGCGCAAGGAAGACGCCGGCCCGACCAACAACTGGATGGCGCCGGACGAGATGCGCGCCACCCTGGCGCCCCTCTTTGACGGCTGCATGCGCGGACGCACGATGTACGTGGTGCCGTTCTCCATGGGACCGCTGGGCTCGCCGATCGCGCACATTGGCGTCGAGTTGTCCGACAGCGCCTATGTCGCCGTCAACATGAAGATCATGACGCGCATGGGCAAGGGCGTGTACGACGTGCTGGGTGTTGACGGCGTCTTCGTCCCCTGCGTCCATACCGTCGGCGCGCCCCTGGCGCCGGGGCAGCGTGACGTGGCCTGGCCCTGCAGCAAGACCAAGTACATCGTTCATTACCCGGAGACGCGGGAAATCTGGTCTTACGGCTCGGGCTATGGCGGCAACGCGCTGCTGGGCAAGAAGTGCTTCGCGCTGCGCATAGCGTCCAACATGGGACGCGAGCAGGGCTGGCTGGCCGAGCACATGCTGCTGATGGGCGTTACAACCCCGGCCGGCAAGAAATACCACGTTGCAGCCGCGTTCCCCTCGGCCTGCGGCAAGACCAATTTCGCCATGCTGATCCCGCCCAAGGGGCTCGACGGCTGGAAGGTCACCACCATCGGTGACGACATCGCGTGGATCAAGCCGGGTGCCGACGGCCGGCTCTACGCGATCAACCCAGAGGCAGGCTATTTCGGCGTAGCGCCAGGCACCAACAACGAGACCAACCCCAACTGCATGGCGACTCTGGCCAAGGACGTCATCTTCACCAACGTCGCGCTGACCGACGATGGCGACGTCTGGTGGGAAGGACTGGGCCCGGCCCCCGACCATGCGCTGGACTGGCAGGGCAGGGACTGGTCGCCTGCCATCGCGCGCGAAACCGGCGCCAAGGCGGCCCATCCGAACGCCCGGTTCACGGTGGCGGCGGTGAACAACCCGGCGCTCGATCCCGACTGGGACGATCCCAAGGGCGTAGCGATCGACGCATTCGTCTTTGGCGGCCGGCGCTCGACCACTGTCCCGCTGGTCACCGAAGCGCGCAACTGGGTGGAAGGCATCTACATGGCCGCGACCATGGGATCGGAGACCACCGCCGCCATCGTCGGCCAGGTCGGCGTGGTGCGGCGCGACCCCTTCGCGATGTTGCCTTTCACCGGCTACAACATGGCGGACTATTTCCAGCACTGGCTGAACCTTGGCAAGAAGCTCGCGGACTCGGGCGCGCAGCTGCCGCGCATCTACACCACCAACTGGTTCCGCAAAGGCGAGAACGGCCAGTTCGTGTGGCCCGGCTACGGCGAGAACATGCGCGTGCTCAAGTGGATGATCGACCGCATCGAAGGAAAGGCCGGCGGCGTGGCGAATGCATTCGGCGTCAGCCCGGGCTACCAGGACCTGAACTGGAACGGCCTCGATTTCACGCCGGCCCAGTACGAGAAGGTCACCAGCTTCGACAAGGCCGCCTGGGAAAGGGAGCTGGAACTGCACACCGAGTTGTTCAAGCAACTGAGCTATCACCTGCCTGCCGAGCTTGCCGAGACCCGGGTGCGGATCGAACGCGAGCTGGGCGCGTGAGCGGCACCGCATGAAGGCGCTTTACCCGTTGCTGCTGGTCCTGTGCGGCGCCGCTGGCGCAGCAGCGCAAGCGGTTGCGCCGGTGCGGGCGGCATCCTCTGCGGCGCCGGTTTCATCGGCGCTCGCCGCCGGAGAGGTGCTGGAGATCGATGCGAAGGAACAGCGCGTCCTGGTCAAGCACGGGCCCATCGCATCGATCGGCATGGACGCCATGACGATGGAATTTCGGGTGCCCGATCGCAAGCTGCTGCAAAAGCTCAAGCCTGGGGATCACATTCGATTCGCCGTGCTCTGGCGCAACGGAGACTATGAAATCACCCGGGCCGAAGTGACGGCGCGTCATCCGAAGCCGTGACGGACAGCTTCACTCCGAGTCGGCAAACAGGAGCTTGGTCTCTACTGCCTTGGCGAGCAGCATGTCGGCTCGATTGCGCAGCGCCACCACCTTGGCGTGCAGAGGATAGATCGAACGGGGCGTGCGGCCGCGGCGCGCAACGTCCAGCTGGCGCTCTGCCGCACGCTGCTCGTCCAGCGCAACCTGCCAAAGCGCAAGCTCTTGGGCAGCCGGATCCGTGGGTTCGCGCTTCGTCATGTAACCAAGTGTACAGCAAGCGTTGCCGTTCGAACACGGCCCGGCAGCCCATCCGTTAACTAATGCCCATCGAAGGCAGCAACGGTGCCCATTTTCAATGAAAAAGCCACCAATCGGTGGCTTCTCTTCCGCTCTGCGATCAGCTCAGGACTTGAGCGCCGCCCGCATCTTGCCGGTGTCGGCTCGCTTTCCCGCTTCGCGGCGCCGTTGCGCCCGCTTTTGGGCGACGCGATAAGACCAGGCGTCAAGCGCCTCGTGCCAGCGAGCGGGCAAGCGCCGCAGAAGCGCGCTCAACACAGTGGTTTCAGGATGTTCCATGATGGTGTTGCGCCTGAAGCTCAGAAGAACCGGGCCGACTTCACTTGCTCGCCAGCCTCCGCGTTCATGGCGCGACTGATGTCCGCCATGACTCGGCTGTCGGTCAGCGCCAGGTTCCACAGCTCGCGGTCCTGGGCCGCTTGGCGGCGGGCAACGGCCCAACGCTTGTATCCGATCCGCAGCGCGGCTGTTGCGCGCCTGGCGGGGTTGGCCATCAGACCGATCGCTGCGAAAGCAACCAGCCACAGGACGATCCACGCAGCCAGCAGATGGCCTTCCGTCCAGGTGTCCACGACCTGATTCGCGACCACCAGGCAGGCGGCAACAATGGCGGCCAGCAGCATGCTGGCGCTGCTGCGGGCGGCGTCGAAGTTATTGACGGCGTTATGAATGCTCTTCGCGACGAGTTCGGCGCGAACCACGCCAGGGTGCTGGCTGGGTTGGTCCACATGGGCGAAGCTGGTCAACATGGTCTTTCCTCTTTCCGTTGCGCCCCGATCCACATTGCCGGGTGCGTGCCGCAATATTAGGGTTTCTACCGATATATTGCCAATTTAGATTCATGATGACTATCATTCACAGGAATGATAAATGCGCCCAATTTCCGTACGCTCGACCTGAACCTGCTACGGGTCTTCGACCAAGTGATGGCTGAGCGCAACCTCACCCGGGCCGCGCGCAACCTCGCGATGACCCAGCCCGCTGTGAGCAATGCGATCAACCGGTTGCGCGACTCGATCGGCGACAAACTGGTGGTGCGCCGCGGCTATGGCGTCGAACCGACGCCTCGGGCACTGGCCTTGTGGCCGGCCATTGCCGATGCCCTGCGCCAGATGGAGGCGTCGCTCTCGCCGGGGGACTTCATCGCCTCCGAAGCCAAGACCACTTTCGTGCTGGCGATGGCCGACTCGACCGCCGCCGAGTTGATGCCCGGGCTGGTGGAGATCCTCGAACGCGACGCCCCCGGCGTCACGCTGCGGGTGCTGCCGCTCACCACTCGTGACCCACGGCCGCTGCTCGACGAGGGGCACATCGACCTGGCCGTCGGCTTCTTCCCGGCCGTGCTGGCGGACCTCACCGCCCAGGCCCAGGCCGGTGGCTTGGCCCCTTTCGATCACCTGCGCATGTTCGAGGGGCAATACGTTTGCGTGATGCGCCAGGGCCATCCCTTGTCGCGCGGGCCGCTGACGCTCAAGCGCTATTGCGACGCCCACCATCTGCTGGTGAGCTTTTCCGGCCGGCCCTACGGCTTCGTCGACGAGGCCCTGGCCGCGCTCGGCCACCAGCGCCGCATCGTGCTGACCGTCAACCAGTTCTTCACCGCCGGCCGCGTGATCGCGACCTCCGACCTGTTGACGGTGCTGCCCCGCCATTTCGTCAACATCATGGGCATGACCGGCGAGGTGGTGCTGCGCGAGCTGCCGCTGGCGGTGCCGCCGGTGCTGGTGGATTCGCTTTGGCACCGGCGCCAGGGCCAGCGCAGCGACCATGCCTGGCTGCGGCTGGCGGTGGCGGCGGCGTCGAACAAGGCGTTTGCGCGCGTTCACAGCTAGCGGGGAGGCGCTGCGGGTGTGCGCCTCCAGCCCCGCCGAGACGGAGGGATCGGCACAATAAGCGGGTGAAGATCCAGCTGTTGTCAGACCTGCACCTCGAAGTCCAGCCCCATTACCGGCCACGACCGGCGCCCGACGCCGATCTGCTGGTGCTGGCCGGCGACATCGGCTCTTACCAGCGCGGCAGCCGCCTGGAAGGCGACGACTTCGGCCTGGAACGCTTTTCACCGCTGCGCGGCTGGCCGGTTCCGGTGCTGTTCGTCCCCGGCAACCACGAATACGACAACCTGGACTTCGACCAGGCGCACGCCCGGTTGCGCGCAGCCTGCGCGCGGCACGGCCTGACTTGGCTGGAGCGCGAGGTGGTGACGGTGGGCGCAATGCGCATCATCGGCACCACTTTGTGGGCGGACTTCGATGCCCTGGTCACGGATGCCGAGCGCTTGAATCCGGCAGCGGTGTTGAAGCGTCGCGACAAGGCTTTCCGCGCCGCCAATTTCTACCTCCAGAAGACCGGTGCCACCCGCCGCGGTCTGCCGTGGCTGGCCGAAGGCTGGCGCGAGCAGGCGTTGGTGTGCCAGCAGTGGCTGCGTCAAGCCTTGGCTGCGCCTTTTGACGGCATTACGGTGGTGGTGACCCATTTCGCGCCCAGCCTGCATAGCGCAGACCCGCGCTATGGGATGACCCCGGGCACAGCAGGTTTCTGCAATTCACTGGATGAGCTGCTGCCGCAGGCGCGGTTGTGGCTGCACGGGCACCTGCACTGCCAGCAGAACTACCACGTGGCGGGATGTCGGGTGGTGGCGAACACCCTGGGCTATGCCGCCAAGGGCGAACAGGAAGGCTTTCGCGATCAACTGGTGCTCGAGGTCGGCCCCGCCTGACCCTGGCACCCGATCCGGTGCAGGGGACTGGCACGGCGCATGCCTACCTGCGGTACATCTGGCACGACTTCTTTACACATGCGATGTGTACGGCTGCTGCCAGCGTGAAACACTGCTCGCAGATCTCAAGGAGGTCGTCATGACAGGAACAATCTGGACTCCGACGCTGGCTTGGCTCGCGGCTGTCACCGGGGCACTCATGCTGGCTTTCGCGACGCCGAGTGAATCCAACGTCATGGGCCGGCTGCCTTCGCCCACCGCCAAACGGCTCGGGGAGCGGCTGTTTGCCGAACTTCCCAATGGCCGCACCCTGGCCCTGGTGGGTTTCAACCAGGACCAGCGCTTCGAGATCCACAGCTGGATCGATGGCCTGCAGCTGCGTCAGGACAGCCCGATCGCCTGGGTCAAGATGCCCGTGCTCAAGGACCCCGGCAACGACGACGCCCGCAGCGCCATCGAAAGCCGACTCCTGGCGGGCCATGCCCAGAAGAGTCGCAGCGAGCCGCTGATTCCGGTCTTCGCCAACCAGGACGACTTCATCCGCGCCGCCGGCCTCTCCGGTACGGATCATGCCTCGGTGCTGGTGCTCAATCGGGACGGCCGGGTACTGGCCCGCGCCGAGGGTCTTTACGACCGGGCGAAGGCCGAAGCCCTGCGCGAGACCCTCGCGGGCCGCGGCGACTAGCACCGGATTGGCGCGCTGCTAGCCGCCAGACAGCGCCTGCTCACCGGCGTGGGTGACAGCCGCTGTCAGTTGGTCCAGCACATCCGACACCAGGTTCCAGCAGTGCCAGAACAGCTGCACCGGCAAGGTGCAGGCCGGCGCCACGTTGACCAGCCGGCGTTGTTCCAGCAGGCCGCCCACCAGCAAGTGTGGGACCACGCTCACCCCCCAGCCAGCCAGCGCTGCGCGCACCTGGCCCTCGGAGCTGGGCACGAACAGCTGATTGAGCGCCACCCGCTTCAGGCGGAACGCCCGGGCGACGAACTCGCACTGCAGGTCGTCCTTGCGATTGAACGCCACGAACGACACGTCGCGAAAGTTGTGGGCGTCCAGTCCCCTGGGCAGGTGTTCGGCGGCATAACGCGGCTGCGCCACCGCGACATACGGCATAGCGCCCAGCGGCACCACTTTGCAGCCGCGCAGGGCCTGCTTCACCGTCGTGACGCAACCCACCACCTTGCCGTCGCGCAACCATTCGTGGGTGAAGTCCTGGTCGTCGGTGACGATCTCCAGCGGCACGCCCTGGCGCGCGAGTTCGTCAAGGGCCGGCAGGGCCCAGGTCGCGATGCTGTCGGCATTGACGGCGATGGAGATCCGCTCTTCGTCGCGGGCGCCATGGATCGAGCTGGGTGCCAGGTCCTGGAGGTCGCGCTCGAGGTCGGCGCGCAGCAGCCGAATCTGGCGTGCGTGTTTGAGCAGCAACTGGCCGGCCGACGTGGGCTTGAGCGGCCGGCTGCGCACCAGCAGCACGGTGCCGACCTGGGCCTCCAGCGCGCGCAGCCGCTGCGAGACCGCCGACTGGGTGATCGAGAGCCGCTGCGCCGCGCGCTCGAAACCGCCCTCCTCGACGATGGCGGCCAGGCATTCGAGGGCATCGGGGTCGAAGGTGCTCATATAAGCAATTCTGATGGATTCGCAAACAGTTTAATCAGGCTTTTGCTTTGGCGCCAGCCGCGGCACACTGCCGGCCATGAAAGTACTCGTACTCGGCGCCGGCATCATCGGCATCAGCACCGCCTGGCACCTGCGCGAACGCGGCCACGAAGTCACCGTGGTCGACCGCCAGCCCGGCGCGGCCCAGGAAGCGAGCTTCGCCAACGCGGCGCAGATCTCGGTGAGCTACTGCGAGCCCTGGGCCAACCGGCAGGCGCCGCTCAAGCTGCTCAAGTGGATGTTCCGCAATGACGCGCC
>JAAOZX010000324.1 GCA_012274225.1 Comamonadaceae bacterium
ACGCTCTTGCCCGAACCCGACTCGCCGACAATGCCCAGCACCTCGCCTTCTTCCAGCGTCAGGCTCACGCCTTCCACGGCGCGCATGACGCTGCCCTGGGTCGGAAATTCGACGTGGAGGTCTTCTATCTCTAGCAGTGGCATGGTCGGAGGGCTAAGAAGAAATCGAACTTGACCGGACGCAGAAGACGCAGAAGTACGCAGAAGACGCAAAAGAATCCAGACAAGGCAAACTCAAGAAATAGATTTGCATTGGGTCTTCCTTCTGCGTCTTTTGCGATCTTTTGCGTCTTCTGCGTCCGGCTGTTCGTATTCATCATCTCTTCAGTTTCGGGTCCAGCGCATCGCGCAACCCGTCGCCCATCAGGTTGAACGCCAGCACGGCGATCAGGATCGCCAGGCCGGGGAAGGTCACCACCCACCAGGCCCGCAGCACGAACTCGCGCGCGTCGGCCAGCATGGTGCCCCACTCCGGCGACGGCGGCTGCGCGCCCAGGCCGAGAAAGCCAAGCGCCGCGGCGTCGAGGATGGCGGTGGACACGCCCAGCGACGCCTGCACGATCAGCGGCGCCGCACAGTTGGGCAGGACCTCGCTGAACATCAGGCGCAGCGTGCCGGCGCCGCTGATGCGGGCCGCCGTCACATAGTCCTTGGAGACCTCGGCGATCACCGCCGCGCGCGTGATGCGCACATAGTGCGGCAGCACCACCACCGCGACCGCCAGCATGGCGTTGACCAGGCCGGGCCCGAGGATGGCCACGATCACGATCGCCAGCAACAGGCTGGGCAGCGTGAGGATGATGTCCATCAACCGCATGATCGCGATCTCGAGCACGCCGCGCGCGAAGCCCGCCACCAGGCCCAGCGCGATGCCGGCCGCCACCGAGATCAGCACCACCGCCAGGCCGATCGACAGCGACAGCCGCGCGCCGAAGATGAGCCGGGACAGGATGTCGCGGCCGATCGCGTCCGTGCCCAGCAGGAACTGACCCGACCCGCCTGCCTGCCAGGACGGCGGCTTGAGGAAGGCGGCGGAATTGGTCTGGTCGGGCAGGTGCGGCGCGATCCACGGCGCGAACAACGCGACCAGCAACAGGCCCAGCACCACCGCCAGTCCCATCACGGCGCCGCGGTTGGCCGAAAACGAAATCCAGAATTCGCGCAGCGGCCCTGGCGGCGTGCCGGCCGGCGTCAGAGCGGGGGAAACGGACGCACTCATGGTCAGCGGGCCTGGCGGATGCGCGGATTGATGATGCCGTAGGTGACGTCGACCAGCAGGTTGACCGTCATCACCACCCCGCCCAGCAACAGCATGCCGCCTTGCAGGATCGGATAGTCGCGCCGGTTGATCGCCTCGATCAGCCACTTGCCGACACCGGGCCATGAGAAGATGGTCTCGGTGAGGATGGCGCCGGTGAACAGCACGCCCACCTGCAGGCCGATCACCGTGATCACCGGGATCAACGCGTTGCGCAGCGCATGCACCCCCACCACCCGGATCGGCGGCAACCCCTTGGCGCGGGCGGTGCGGATGTAGTCCTCGCCCAGCACCTCGAGCATCGCCGAACGCGTCATCCGCGCCACCACGGCCAGCGGATTGGTGCCCAGCACGATGGTGGGCAGGATGAGGTGCTGCAACGTCGACCCGAACGAGCCCTTGTCACCAGTCAGCAGCGAATCGATGAGCAGGAAACCGGTGGTCGGCTCGATGTAGTGCTGCACCGCGATGCGGCCGGACACCGGCGTCCAGCCCAGCTGCACCGAGAACAGCAGGATCAGCAACAGACCCCACCAGAAGATCGGCATCGAATAACCGGTGAGCGAAGTCGCCATGACGCCGTGGTCGAACACCGAATTGCGCTTGACGGCGGCGATGATCCCGGCCGGGATGCCCAGCAACAGGGCGAACAGGATGGCGCAGGTTGCCAATTCCACCGTCGCCGGGAACAGCGCCGCGAATTCGCGGATCACCGGCTCCTGGGTGATGAGGGACTTGCCCAGGTCACCGTGCAGCACGCGGGTGATGTAGATCCCGTACTGCACCAGGACCGGCCGGTCCAGGCCGTACTCCTTGAGCAACTGGGCATGCCGCACCGGATCGATGCCGCGCTCGCCGGCCAGGGTCTCGATCGGGTCGCCCGGCACCAGCCGGATCAGGAAGAACGCGAGCAGCGTCATCCCGATGAAGGTCGGAATGATCAGCGACAGGCGCGTCAGCAGGAAACGAAGCATGCGGAAATATTACTGTTATTCCGGGTAGCGACTCGGGTAGGCAAGAAAGAAAGGCCAGGACGCAGAAGACGCAGAAAACAAAGAATGAAATCCTGAATCTTTTGCGTCTTTTGCGTACCTCTGCGTCTTCTGCGTCCGGCTGTTCGGCTGTCCGTGTTCAGCTATTTCTTGTCGCGAAGTTCGCGCCGCAGGATCTTGCCGACCGGCGTCTTCGGCAGGTCGGTGCGGAACTCGATCACCTTGGGCTGCTTGTAGCCGGTGAGATTGGCGCGGCAGTACTCGCGCACCTTCTCCTCGGTCAGGCCCGGGTTCTTCTTGACGATCACCAGCTTCACCGCCTCGCCGGTCTTGTCGTCGGGCACGCCGACCACCGCGCACTCGAGCACGCCGTCGAGCATCGACACCACGTCCTCGACCTCGTTCGGATAGACGTTGAAGCCGGAGACCAGCACCATGTCCTTCTTGCGATCGACGATCTTGAAGTAGCCGCGCGAGTCCATGATCCCGATGTCGCCGCTCTTGAAATAGCCGTCGGCGTTCATGACCTTGGCGGTTTCGTCCGGGCGCTGCCAGTACCCGGCCATCACCTGCGGGCCCTTGATCGCGATTTCGCCGGGCTGTCCGACCGGCACTTCGTTGCCGTTGTCGTCGATGCATTTCATCCAGGTGCCGGGCATGGGAACGCCGATGGTGCCGGTGTACTCGGTGCTGGTGGTCGGATTGCAACTGGCCGACGGCGAGGTCTCGGACAGGCCGTAGCCTTCGCAGATCGGGCAGCCGGTCTTTTCCAGCCAGAGCTTGGCCACGGCGCCCTGCACCGCCATCCCGCCGCCGACCGAGACCTTGAGGTTCTTCCAGTTCACGGTGTTGAAATCGGGATGGTGGGCCAGGCCGTTGAACAGCGTGTTGACGGCCGGGAAGCTGTGGAAGGTCTGCTTCGACAGTTCCTTCAGCACCGCCGGCAGGTCGCGCGCATTCGGCAGCAGGATCACCTTGCCGCCGGTGCGCATCGACAGCATCATGCTGACGGTGAAGGCGAAGATGTGATAAAGCGGCAGCGCGCAGACGCTGGTCGGCTGCTCGCCGGCGGGAACCTTGTCCATCACCGGCTGGTTCCAGACTTCGGACTGCAGCACGTTCGCGATGATGTTGCGATGCAGGAGCACCGCGCCTTTGGACACCCCGGTGGTGCCGCCGGTGTACTGCAGCACGGCCACGTCGTCCGGCGTGAGTGCCGGCTTCTTGAGCGCGCTGCGTGCGCCTTGCGCAATCGCGGCGTTGAAGCGCACCGCGCCGGGCAGCTGATAGGCCGGTACCATCTTCTTGACGTTGCGCACCACGTAGTTCACCAGGGCGCCTTTGAGCAGTCCCAGCTGGTCGCCCATGGCCGCCAGCACCACGTGCTTGACCGGCGTGTTGGCGATGCACTGCTCCAGCGTGCGGGCAAAGTTCTCGACGATGACGATCGCCCTGGAGCCGGAGTCCTTGAGCTGGTGCTCCAGCTCGCGCGGGGTGTACAGCGGATTGACGTTGACCACCACCAGCCCGGCCCGCAGGATGGCCGCCACGGCCGCCGGGTATTGCGGTACGTTGGGCATCATGATGGCGACGCGGTCGCCCTTGACCAGGCCCAGTCCCTGCAGATAGGCGGCGAAGGCGCGGCTCAAGGCGTCGGTCTGGGCAAAGGTGATGTCCTTGCCCATGAAGCTGTAGGCCGTGCGGTCGGCGAACTTCTGGAAGCTTTCTTCCATCAGCTGCACCAGCGAGTTGTATTGGGAGGAGTCGATGTCGGCGGGAACGCCGGGTGGGTAGGCAGCAAGCCAGGGGCGGGCGGTCGTGTTGCTCATTCTTCTCCTCCTAGTCCAGCCGCGCTGGATGCCGGATTGTCGCTCCTGCCGGCCGGCCCCCAGGCAAAGTTTTTTCCCGGTGAATTCATCGGTCCCGGGGCCCCGTACCCCATCGCGCACAGACGAAAACGCGGCCACTGGGGCCGCGTAATCGCTTATGCCTTGCTTCGCTTTGTCATTCGACCGTCTTGGCCTTTTCGGCGGCGGCCCCGACCTCAGGCCTTCAGCGCCACCAGCACCTCGTCCAGCATCTTCTTGGCGTCGCCGAACAGCATGCGGTTGTTGTCCTTGTAGAACAGCGGATTGTCGACGCCCGCATAGCCGGTGGCCATGCTGCGCTTCATCACGATCGAGGTCTTGGCCTTCCACACTTGCAGCACCGGCATGCCGGCGATCGGGCTCGACGGGTCTTCCTCGGCAGCTGGGTTCACGATGTCGTTGGCGCCGATGATCATGGCGACATCGGTGGACGGGAAGTCCTCGTTCAACTCGTCCATTTCCAGGACGATGTCGTAAGGCACCTTGGCTTCGGCCAGCAGCACGTTCATGTGGCCTGGCATGCGCCCCGCCACCGGGTGGATGCCGAAGCGCACGTTAACGCCCTTCTCGCGCAGGACTTTGGTGATCTCATAGACCGTGTGCTGCGCTTGCGCCACCGCCATGCCATAGCCGGGGACGATGATGACATTCTTCGACTCGCGCAGCAGTTCCGCCGTCTCCGCGGCCAGGATCGGATTGACCTCGCCGGCCGGTTCTGCGCCCGCGCCCTTCGGTGCCGGCGCCCCGCCCTCGGAACCGAATCCGCCGGCGATCACGCTGATGAAATTGCGGTTCATCGCGCGGCACATGATGTAGGAGAGAATCGCGCCGCTGGAACCGACCAGCGCGCCGACGACGATCAAGAGGTCGTTCGACAGCATGAAACCGGTCGCCGCAGCCGCCCAGCCGGAGTAGCTGTTCAGCATCGAAATCACCACCGGCATGTCGGCGCCGCCGATCGCCATCACCATGTGGATGCCGAACAGCAGCGCGATCACGGTCATCACGATCAGCGGCATCATGCCCGCGTCGATCGATTCGGCGTGCAGGAACTCCCGCCCGAACCAGATCACCACCAGCAGGCCGGCGAGGTTCAGCCAGTGGCGTCCCGGCAGCAGCAAGGTCTTGCCGCCGATCTTGCCGGAGAGCTTGCCGAAGGCAATGATCGAGCCGGTGAAGGTCACCGCACCGATCAGGATGCCGATGTAGATCTCCATCTCGTGAATGGACTTTGCGGCACCGGTGAATTCCGACGAGGCCGCCGGATCGATGTAATTGGCAAAGCCGACCAGCATCGCTGCCAGGCCGACCAGGCTGTGCATCAGCGCGACCAGTTCCGGCATCTGCGTCATTTTCACGACGCGCGAAGCGAACAGGCCGATGCTGCCGCCGACGACCATCGCGCCGATGATCCAGGCATAGCCGCCGCCGGTGACCTGCGGCCCGAAGACCGTCGCCAGCACGGCGATGGTCATGCCGATCATGCCGTACAGATTGCCGCGCCTGGAGCTCTCCGGATTGGAGAGACCGCCGAGGCTGAGGATGAAAAGGATCGTCGATCCGATATAGGAGGCAGTTGCGAGTGTTGCGGACATGAAGCGCCTCCGTTATTTGCGGAACATCTGCAGCATGCGCTGCGTGACGGCGAAACCGCCGAACATATTGACCGCGGTAAGCGCGATCGCCAGCACGGCGAATCCGAGAATCCAGCCTTCGGGTCGATTGCCTGCGGCTTGCGCCATCAGGGGCGGCGCGATCTGCACCAGGGCACCGATCGCAATGATGCTGCTGATCGCGTTGGTGACGCTCATCAGCGGCGTGTGCAGGGCGGGCGTGACGTTCCACACCACCATGTAGCCGACGAACACCGCCAGCACGAACACCGTGAAGTGGCCGAGGAACGCGGGCGGCGCAAAAGCGCCGACGAACCAGAACATGAGTGCTGCGATCAGGAACGTGATCGCCGTGCTCTTGCCCGAAGCCGGTGCGCTCGACGCGCCATGCTTGGGCGCCTTGGCCGGCATGGCGGCCGGCTTGGCCGCAATCGGCGGCGCCTTGACGGGAGGCGGCGGCCAGGTGATGCTGCCCTCCTTGACGACCGTCAGGCCGCGGATGGCCTCGTCTTCCATATTGACGTTGATGACCCCGTCCTTGGTCTTGCAGAGTTCTTCGGCGACGCGGAACAGGTTGGTCGCGTAGAGCGTCGACGACTGCTTGGCCAGCCGCGATGCCAGGTCGGTATAGCCGACGATGGTCACGCCATGCTTCACCACCGCCTGGCCGGGCTCGGTCAGCTCGCAGTTGCCGCCGCGTTCGGCCGCCATGTCGACGATCACGCTGCCCGGCTTCATGGTCTTGACCATGTCGGCGGTGATCAGCCGGGGCGCGGGCTTGCCGGGAATCAGCGCGGTGGTGATGATGATGTCCACCTCCCGCGCCTGCTTCGCATACATCTCGCGCTGGGCCTGCTGGAAGCCCTCGCTCATCACCTTGGCGTAGCCGCCGCCGCCGGAACCTTCCTCTTCGTAGTCGACCTTGACGAATTCGCCGCCCAGCGACACGACCTGGTCGGCCACTTCGGCGCGGGTGTCATTGGCGCGCACGATCGCGCCCAGGCTGGCGGCAGTGCCGATCGCGGCAAGGCCGGCGACGCCGGCACCGGCGATGAAGACCTTGGCTGGCGGAACCTTGCCCGCGGCCGTGATCTGGCCGTTGAAGAAGCGGCCGAAGGCGTTGGCGGCCTCGATCACGGCGCGATAGCCGGCTACACCGGCCTGGGAAGTCAGGGCGTCCATCTTCTGGGCGCGGGAGAGCGTGCGCGGCAGCGAGTCGATGGCCAGCACGGTGACTTTCTTGTCCGCCAGCTGTTTCATCAGTTCGGGGTTTTGCGCCGGCCAGATGAAGGTGATCAAGGTCTGCCCGGCATGCATCAAGCCGACTTCCTCAGGGGTCGGGACGCCGATCTTGAACACCATGTCGGATGCCGCGAACAATTGCGCCGCGCCGTCGATGACCTGGGCGCCCACCGCGCGATAGCTGTCGTCGTCGCAGTTCGCGGCGTCGCCTGCGCCGCTTTGCACGGCCACCGAGAAGCCCAGCTTCACGAGCTTTTCCACCACCTCGGGGACGGTTGCGACGCGCTTCTCGCCTGGCGCCGTCTCCTTCGGAACTCCGATCAGCAGAGGTTTCTTGACCGTCTCGGGTGTGGCGGCAACACGGGTTTGCCCCCCCGTTGTCTCGGCGGGAATACTTATCTGCATGGACGTCTCTCCTGGATGAATGAAACGGTTGTGTAGCGAAGGAGGTTAACCTGAAGCCTCGGCGCGACACTGAACCAGCCACCTTGGCCGTTCTGGAGCGCAACAGTAACCCAACGAGACGTGCGGCCATTTGATGTTCCGCAGGTTCTCGTGAATCAGATTATCGCGATCTGAAATTGAATTACGCCAGCGGCCCGCCGCGGCACTTCGGCTGTCATGTCCATTCCCACGCTCCTGGCGCTGTCCGCTGCGCTGCATTTCTACATCGGCGGCCGGACCATTCCGGACTTGCCGCTCATCCCGGGCGGGCTGTTTGCCCTCCTATTGCTCGCGTCGGCGGTCCTGGTGCCCACTGGTTTGCTGGCGCGGCGGCTGGCGCGGCCGCCGCGGGCCGACACCCTGGCCTGGATCGGCCTGCCGTTCCTGGGCCTGTTCTCTTCGCTCTTCGTGCTCACGCTGTTGCGCGACGGCTTGTTGCTGACGCTGTGGCTGGCCAGGCTGCTGGTGCCCGGGCACCTATCGCTGCCGGACGCCGCACGGGCGAGCGCCGAAGCCGTGCCCTTGATTGCGCTGGCGGTGACCCTGCTCGGCTTTGCGAACGCGCGGCGCCGGGCTCGTGTCGTCACGGTTCCCATCCCGATCAATGACCTGCCCGCGGCCCTGCACGGCTTCACCATCGTCCAGATCAGCGACATCCACGTCGGACCCACCATCCGCGAGCGCTATGTGGAAAGCATCGTCGAGGCGGTCAATCACCTCAAGCCGGACCTGGTGGCCATCACCGGGGACCTGGTCGACGGCGGCGTGCCCGAGCTGGGCGGGCAGGTGGCACCGCTGCGGCGCCTGAAGTCGCGCCATGGCACCTTCTTCGTCACCGGCAATCACGAGTACTACTCGGGCGTGGACCCCTGGCTGGCCGAGTTGCCGCGGCTGGGCATTCGCATCCTGCACAACGACCATGTGGTGATCGAGCATTGCGGCGCCCGGCTGGTGCTGGCCGGCGTTCCCGACCACAGCGGCGGACGATTCGACCGCGAGCATCGCAGCGATCCACAGGCCGCGATGGCCGGCGCGCCGGCTGACGCGGCCGTGAAGGTGCTGCTGGCGCATCAGCCGCGCAGCGCCCCCGCGGCCGCCCAGGCCGGATTCGATCTCCAGTTGTCGGGCCACACCCACGGCGGCCAGTTCCTGCCCTGGAACTTCTTCGTCAAGTTCCAGCAACCGTTCACGGCCGGGCTGCACCGGCTCGGCCGCATGTGGGTGTACGTCAGCCGTGGCACCGGGTATTGGGGTCCGCCCAAGCGTTTCGGCGCGCCCTCCGAGATTACCCAGGTCCGGCTGGTTACTGCCGAGTCGGAATTCGCCGCTCCGGCGAGGCCGCGCGCCTGAACCTTCGATTGACAGGGATCAGCGGGCCTTGGGGTCCTACAAGCACGCGAGGTGTTGTCCGACGCGGCTGAGGTTGGGGCACGTCAAAGACTCTTGGATGGCCCGTCTTGCATCCCTGACTTCCCCCCTCACCGGCGCCCGCGCCAGCAACGTCAATTACCTGGGCGCGGCGCGCTGCCGGCGCAAATTCGAGCTTTTCTACCCGGATGGCTTCCGGGACGAAACCTACAACGTGGCCGAGCGCTCGTACAAGGAGCGCGCGCACCTCGAATGGCAGGCCGAGCTCGGCCCCGCTGAATTTCGCAAGCTGCTCGCAAGGGGCGAGTTCCGGCAGATTGCCGACATCGCGGTGCGCATCGAGTCGCGCACCAATCTGCTGTTCTCGTTCGAGAAGATGGCGCTGCGCGACGCCGTGAAGACCGTGGCCGGCGCCCGCCTGTTTGCCACCGAGCTGTACGCGTTCGTGTGGGGCCGCGGCTCGCCGCGGCGCAAGTTCGACGACTGGGTGCAGGCGGTGGGCGACCTGCCCCGCCGCCAGACCCGGGTGCTGACCTGGCCCCTGGTGACGGTTTTCGGTTTCCTGGCCCGGCCCGACCGGCACCTGTTCCTCAAGCCCACGGTCACGCGCAATGCGGCACACCGATACGGCTTCGACTTCAGCTACCGCCCCCAGCCGTCGTGGGACGTCTACCAGTCGTTGCTGACTTTCGCGGCCATCATCCGGCGCGACCTCGACCGCAAGCCCGGGTTCAAGGCACGGGACATGATCGACATCCAGTCCTTCATCTGGGTGCAGGGTTCGCAGGAGTACGAACCTTAGCCCTCATGGCCCTGCCCAATCGCGCCGTGTGGCAATAATGATCCATGCAAGCGCGCTGGAAACCCAATGTCACCGTCGCCGCCGTGATCGAACGCGACGGTCGCTTCCTGCTGGTGGAAGAGGAGACCAGCGACGGCCTCATGCTCAACAATCCGGCCGGCCACCTGGACCCGGGCGAATCGCCCGAGCAGGGTTGCGCGCGCGAGGTGCTGGAAGAAACCGCCCACGCGTTCCGGCCGACGGCGCTGCTTGGTATCTACATGGCACGCTCGCGACGGAACGCCACCGGCCAGGACACCACTTACCTGCGCATGGCATTTCGCGGCGAGTTGGGGCAACACGACTCATCACGCAAACTCGATACCGGCATCGTGCGCACCTTATGGCTGACGCCCGAGGAAGTGCGAGCCAGCTCGGCCCGACATCGCAGTCCCCTGTTGCTGCGCTGCATCGAGGACTACCTGACGGGCACGGCGCACCCGCTGTCGCTGATCCACACCGATCCTTCGATCTGGCGCTGACTCGCCCGACGGCCCCTGCCCGAAGTTCCGCTCAATCGGCCTTGATCTGGGCCCGCTTCACGATGTCACTCCAGATCGCCTGTTCGCGCTTGATGAAGGCGGCGAACTCGGCCGGCGGACCGCCGCCGCCCACCGCGTTGTCGGTGGCGAAGCGCTCGGTCACGGCGCTGGACTTCAGGGCCTTGAATGACTCCTCCTGGATCTTCTTCACCACCTGGGCTGGCGTGCCGACCGGTGCCAGGATGCCGTACCACTGCGAAGTCTCGAAATCCTTGTAGCCCATCTCGGCCACCGTCGGCACATCGGGCATGGCCGCGATGCGCTGCTGCGTGCCCACCGCGATGGCGCGCAATTTGCCGGCGCGGATGTGCGCGCCCAGCGCCGGCATGCCAGCCGACGAGGCCTGGGTGCGGCCGGCCAGCAGGTCGGTGAGCTGCGGGCCGGTGCCGCGGTACGGAATGTGGGTAATGAACATGCCGGTCACCAGCTTCAGGTATTCCATCGCCAGGTGGCCGGCGCTGGCATTGCCGGCCGAACCGTAGTTGAGCTTGCCCGGATTCGCCTTCACATAGGAGACGAACTCCTTGAAATTCTGCGCCGGCACGTCCGGATGAATCACGAACACGTTGGGCACCTTGGCCAATAGCGTGACCGGAACGAAGTCCCGGTTCACGTCGTACGGCTGGTTGGCCAACATATAAGGATTGACGGCCAGCGTTCCGACATGGCCCAGGATGATGGTGTGGCCGTCCGGCGCGGCGTGGGCCGCCTCGACCATCGCCACCACACCGGCGCCGCCAGGCTTGTTCTCCACGTAGACGTTCTGCCCCGACTGCCGGGTCAGTTCGGCCGCGACCGAGCGTGCCACGATCTCCGAAGTGCCGCCGGGCGCGAAGGGAACCAGGAAACGGACTGGCTTGGTGGGCCATGCGGCCTGAGCACGGGCGGCGGGCAATGCCACCGCGGCCGCGGTCGCGGCGATCAACCGGCGGCGCCGGATCGAAAAGACGTTCTTCATGGGGTCCTCCTGACGCAGGAGCTTACCCCTGCCCTCAGAACTGGTATTTGCGCAGCCCGCCGTCGACCGGAATCACGGTGCCCGTGATATAGCTGGCCCGCGGTGAAGCCAGGAACACCGCCAAGTCGGCCAGTTCCTGCGCGTCCCCATAGCGGCCCACCGGGATCTCGTTGTCCGACTGCCACTGCCGGTATTCCGGGCTGTAGTTGCGCAGGATCTGCTCGGAAAAGATGCGGCCCGGCGCGATGCAATTGACCGTGACGCCGCCCTTGCCGACCATGCGCGACAGTCCCTTGGCCCAGCTGTGCATCGCCGCCTTGGCGCAGAACGCACCGTTGATGTGCTCGGGCTCGCTCTTGCCGGTGATGTTGACAATGCGGCCCCAGCCGTTCGCGACCATTGCGTCGATCAGCGCGTCGGCCAGTTGGCGCGGCCGGTGGAAATTGAGCGTGATGGCCTCCTGCCAGGCCTCTTCACCCACATGCAGGTCCTTGAAGCTGCGCGAGCCGCCCGCGTTGTTGATCAGGATGTCGACCCGTCCGAGGCCTTGCGTGGCCTGCGCCGCCAGTTGCTTCGCCGCGTCGGCCTGGTACAGGTCGCAGGCCAGCAGCACCGGTTGCTTGCCGCCCGCCGCCACGATGACCTCCGACACCTCCTGCAATTTGTCGACCCGACGCGCCGAGATCGCCAGTTGCGCACCCTCGGCGGCTAGCGACAGCGCAATGGCTCGGCCTATGCCCACGCTGGCGCCGGTCACCAGGGCGGTCTTGTCGGTCAGTTGCAGGTCCATGGTTTCTCCTTTCAGTCCGAACCGAGTTGCAGCCGGTTCGGCTGTCGTCGTTCGATCGCGTATTTGAGCAGCGCCGCGACACGATAGACAGCGTGGGCGAATTTCCCGTACGGCAAGGTCAGGAACAGCGCCATCACGAAGCCCAGGTGCAGCGCGAGCAACAGCGCCATGGCGCCGCCGTCGCGCCAGGCCAGCAAGGCCAGCCCCGTCACACTGTTGGCCAGCAGCAATGCGATGAAGCCGCGGTCCATGGGACGCTGCGCACCGTCGCCGTGCAGGGGATGGCGTCGCAGGTTCAGCCACAGCAGGCCAACCGGCCCAATCATCAAGCCCACGCCGCCCAACGTCCCCAGCAGCACCGGCAGGCTCGCGAGCGGATAGGGCGCGTGCAGGTGCAACACATAGTGATAGAGCGTGGCCACGCCCGTGGCGGCGAAACACAGCAGGAAGCCGTAGAAGGTGAAGTGATGCCAGCGCCGCCGCCACAACGTGAAGCGATCGTCGGCGTCGTTGCAGCCTTGACCGTGGCCACCGTCCAGGTATTTCAGCCGCAAGGCATCGGTGACCGCTTCGCCAACGGCAGCGCCGCTGGCTGGACCCGGACTCTCCCGGCGCCAGAATCCGCGCGCACCCATGGCCAGGGCAAGCACCGCGAAACCGAACACCACGCCGAACATACCGACCAGCAGGTTGTGCGGGAACACCGCGTAGAAATTGCCGGCCAGCGGCGCATGGAACAGCGAGCCCTTGAGCACCCGGGCCAGCACCAGGAACAGCGCCAGGCCGAGCCCGGTGGCGATCGCCAGAGTGGCGCCGTTGCGCCGGTACAGCGCGCCGAGCGCCGGCGGCCACGCCAGCTCCGAATAGGTCTGCACCCGCACCACGGCCATGGCTTGCGGCACGTTGACGGCGAACTCGTGCGGCGGCGCGTACTGGCAGGCGTGCAGGCAGGCCCCGCAGTTGTGGCAGAGGTTGGCCAGGTAATGCACGTCGGCCTTGCCGAATTCCAGCCGCCGCGTCATGGCAGGAAAGACCGCGCAAAACCCTTCGCAATAACGGCAGGCATTGCAGACCTGCAGTTGCCGCGCCACCTCGGCTTCGGCAGCCGACAGCGGCGTGCCGCCTTGCGCCAATGCCACCGCTTCGCGCGCCAGGGCGTCAAGCTGCTGCATGAGCCATCTCCTGCAGGGCCGCGGCGGCGGCCTGGGTACCGGCGATGCGGCCGAAAGCGGTGCCTATGCTCATGCCCACGCCGGCGGTATAGCCCTGGCCCAGCACGTTGCCGGCCATCATCTCGCCGGCCACGAACAGGTTGGCGCTGGGCACGCCGCCGAAGTGAACGGCCGCGTGTTCGTCGGTCTTCAAGCCCAGATAGGTGAAGGTGATGCCCGGCCGCAGGGCATAGCCGAAGAACGGCGGCGTGTCGATCGGCCGGGCCCAATGTGATTTGGCGGGGATCAGGCCCTCGGTGTGGCAGTCGTCCAGCACCGTGTGATCGAAGCTGCCGACCCGGCAGGCGGCATTGAAATCGGCGATGGTTCGCAGGAACGGCTCCGTGGGCAGTCCCAGGCTGGCGGCCAGTTCACCGAGCGTCTGCGCCTGCACGCCCGGGAACACCGGGGGCATGAAGCGGCCGATGGCCTTGCTGTCGATGAGGCAGTAGCCGATCTGTCCGGCCTGCTTGGCCACCAGCCGGCCCCAGATGGCGTAGCGCTTGGGCCAGAAGTCCTCGCCTTCGTCGTAGAAACGCAGTGCGTCGCGGTTGACCATGACGCCCAGCGACACGCAGTCGACCCGGGTGCAGATGCCGCCGTCGTACAGCGGCGCCCGGGCGTCGATCGCAACGCAGTGCGATTGCGAGGGGTCGCCGATGATGTCGGCGCCCGCATCCATCATGGCCTTGATCAGCACGCCCTGGTTGAAGCGGGTGCCACGGATCAGGAAATTGTCGGCCGGCCATTCGCCGCGCTCGTTCTGGCCCCAGGCCTCGCGCATCCACGCCAGGTTGGATTCGAAGCCGCCCGCCGCCAGCACGCAGGCCTTGGCTTCGATGCGCTCGGAGCCCACCCAGGCAGCGACGAAGCGGCCGTCCTTCACTTCGATCGCGTCGACCGGCGATTCGTAGCGAACCTGCACCCCGAGCGCCTCGGCACTGCGGTAATAGGCATTGACCAGCGCCTTGCCGCCGCCCATGAAGAAGGCGTTGGTGCGCGCCAGGTGCAAGGTGCCTGACAGCGAAGGCTGGAAATGCACGCCGTGCCTGCGCATCCAGTCGCGGCAGGTCGACGAAGCGCGGATCGCGAGGCGCGCCAACTTCTCGTCGGTCGCGCCGCCGGTGACCTTGAGCAGGTCCTGCCAGAACTCCTCTTCCGGATAGGCGTCGACCAGCACGTCCTGCGGCGCTTCGTGCATGCAGCGCAGGTTGCGGGTGTGCTGCGAATTGCCGCCGCGCCATTCGCGCGGCGCAGCCTCCAGCAGCAGCACGCTGGCACCAGCCTCGCGCGCCATCAGCGCGGCGCACAACGCGGCGTTGCCGCCGCCGATCACAAGGACATCGATCATCTGGAATGAAAAGCGGCCGACAGGCCGCATGGCAAAGGAAAACGAAGAAGATTCGGGTCTGGTGAGTGACTGTACCGTCAGCCGGCACCCGGGCAGCGCCTCGGACACGAGCCATCACGATTGGACCCGCTCCAGGGCCGTACAGCTCAACCGGGACCCGATCACCGATCAGTCTTCGGCCTGTTCCCTAAGATGGGCGGCGGCGAATTCATGAAAGGAACTGCTCTTGAATACCGAAACCGTAAGACTTCAGGACTGGATCGGCCGCACGGAAACCATGGACGACACGGTCACCGCGACGCCCTGCGGCGGGCTCGCCGCGACGCTCGATCACCCGTCCGAGCGGCCGGCGGCGGGCTGGGCCCTGCCGCCGCTGTGGCACTGGCTGTACTTCCTGCCGCTGCACCGGCAGTCGGAGATCGGGCCCGACGGCCATGCCCGGCGCGGCGGCTTCCTGCCGCCGGTGCCGCTGCCGCGCCGAATGTGGGCCGGCAGCCAGTTCGCCTTTCATTCGCCGCTGCGGGTGGGCGACGCAGTGCGCCGGGTTTCGACCATCACCGACGTGAGCGAAAAGAGCGGCCGCACCGGCCCGCTGGAGTTTGTCAAGGTCCGGCATGAGCTGTTCTGCAATGGCAGCGCCGACGCCGCGCTGACCGAGTTCCACGACATCGTCTACCGCGAAGCCGCCAAGCCGGGCGATGCGGGGCCGCCGCCGCAACCGGCGCCCGCCAAAGCGGCCTGGCAGCGCACGATCACACCCGACGACGTGCTGCTGTTCCGCTATTCGGCGCTGACCTTCAACGGCCACCGCATCCACTACGACCGCCGCTACGTGACGCAGGTCGAAGGCTACCCGGGCCTGGTGGTGCATGGCCCGCTGATCGCCACGCTGCTGATGGACCTGCTGCGCCGGCAGCGGCCGGAGGCGGTGGTGTGCGCCTTCGAGTTCCGCGCGGTGCGCCCGACCTTCGACCTGCATCCCTTCGCCGTCAACGGCACGCCTTCGGACGACGGCAGGAGCGTTCGCCTCTGGGCCCAGGACCACGAAGGCTGGCTGACCATGGACGCTAGCGCGACGCTCGCCTGAGGCGGCTGGGATAATTACGCAATGGGTCGCAAGCCGCGTGTCGTGGTCGGGTTGAGCGGGGGCGTGGACTCCGCGGTCACCGCGTACCTGCTGAAAGCACAGGGCTGGGACGTGGTCGGCATCTTCATGAAGAACTGGGAAGACGACGACGACAGCGAATACTGCTCGTCCAACGAGGACTTCGTGGACGCGGCGGCCGTGGCGGACGTGCTCGGCATCGAAATCGAGCACGTCAACTTCGCGGCCGAGTACAAGGACCGCGTCTTCGCCGAGTTCCTGCGCGAGTACCAGGCCGGCCGCACGCCCAACCCCGACGTGCTGTGCAATGCCGAGATCAAGTTCAAGGCCTTCCTGGACCACGCGATGCGGCTGGGCGCCGAAAAGATCGCGACCGGGCACTATGCAAGAGTGCGGGAGCGCCAAGGAACGTTCGAACTGCTCAAGGGCCTGGACGGCAGCAAGGACCAGAGCTATTTCCTGCACCGGCTCAACCAGGGGCAGCTGGCCAAGACCTTGTTTCCGGTCGGCGAGCTGCGCAAGACCGAGGTGCGGCGCCTCGCCGAAGAGATCCGGCTGCCCAACGCGAAGAAGAAGGACTCGACCGGCATCTGCTTCATCGGCGAGCGGCCGTTTCGCGATTTCCTGAACCGCTACATCTCGCGCGAGCCCGGGCCGATCAAGGACCAGCGGGGCCGCGTGATCGGCCAGCACCAGGGCCTTTCCTTCTACACGCTGGGCCAGCGCCAGGGCCTGGGCATCGGCGGCGTGAAGGAGAAGGGCGCGCAGCGCGGCGGCGGTCACCATGCGCCCTGGTTCGTCGCCCGCAAGGACATGGCGAAGAACACACTGTGGGTGGTGCAAGGCCACGATCACTCCTGGCTGCAATCCCTGGCACTGGACGCGGACGACGCGAGCTGGGTGTCAGGCGCGGCGCCGGCACCGGGCGGGTACGCCGCCAAGACCCGCTATCGCCAGGCCGATGCGCCCTGCACGCTGTCGCCCGCGACGTCCGGCGCGTTCCACCTCGATTTCAGCGAGCCGCAGTGGGCGGTGACGCCCGGCCAGTCAGCCGTGCTGTACGACGGCGAGGTGTGCCTGGGCGGCGGTGTGATCGCCGGCAGCCAATAACGAAGCTCAGCCCCCGGGTCTGCCCTCGGACAGCGCGGCCCCCGCCACCGGCGGCGCGGCGACCTTGCGCCTGACCTGTGGCTTGAGCCGCAGGGCCCGCTTCTCAACCAGATGCCATGAAGCGAAGGCCAGCGCCAGCGTCGTCGCCACCGTCAACGCGAACACGGCGGTCCACGAGAGCCGGTCCTTGAACAGCCAGATCAGGGTTTGTTGTACCGGGAACGCGTAGATGTAGGTGCCGTACGACAGATCGCCGAAGCGACCGGCCCGCCGCAGGTACGGCGTCGATGCATTGCCCACCGCCAGCACCGTGACGGGAACCACCAGCCACAGCGCCAGCAGCGGCCGGTCCACCGTAAGCGCCGCGCCGGCCAGGGCCCAGCAGGCGGCAAGCACCCACCACACCCGGCGCCCCGCCTCGAGCAGCTTGAATGCGTGGATTGCCGTGCCGGAAAAGAAGAACAGGCCGAACCCCACTACGATCAGCGCCTGGCCGCGCGGCGCGGCGATGCCAAAGAGCGACGCCGCGGTCAGCACCAGCCCCAGGATCAGCCAGGGCCAGCGCAGCAATCCGGCGACCCCCAGCAGGCCGAGGAGCCCATAGCACTGCAACTCCAGCGGGATGGTCCACAGCGAGCCGTTGACCGAAGTGGGCAGGAAGCTGCCCTCGAACCGCAATGGCAACTGGTCGCGCCAGCTGAAGCGCAGGTTATCGAAGTACTGGCCGAAGCTGGGATCGGCGAAGTAGTCGGGCAGCGGCAAGGTCGTGACCAGCGGCCCGAGCACCACGGCGCACAGCACGACGGCCACGGCCAACCCGGGCCAGATCCGCAACAGCCGCTTCGCCGCGAAGCGCAGGACATGCGGATCGGCGTGCCAGCTTTGCGCCACCAGGAACCCACTCATCGCGAAAAAGACGGCGACACCCAGGCCGCCCAGGCTGAACACGTGCAGGATGTCGGGCTCGAGCATGGCATTGAGGGCGCGCTGGTGCGAGATCAACACGCACAACGCAGCCAGCAGGCGCAGGGCATCGAAATTGTTGTGGTGCCGGGCGCCTGATTCCATGGGGGGGGTGAAGGAAGGCCGGCCGCGCGGGGGGTGACCGCCGCATTGCCGGCCCACGTGCCTCAGTGGTGCGCGTCGATCAGAAGGGAATGTCGTCGTCCATGTCGTCGAAACCGGTCGAGGGCTTCGCAGCCGCCGGACGCTGTGCCGCCGCTGGCGCGGGACGGGCTGGCGCGGCGGCACGCCGCGGCGCGCCGCCACCCTCCTCGTCGCCCCCGCCGGATGGAGCGCCCATGCCTTCGCGGGCGCCCAGCAACTGCATCTCGGTGGCGATGATGTCCACGGTGTTCTTCTCGACGCCGTCCTTGTCGGTGTACTTGCCGTACTTGAGGCGCCCCTCGACGTAGATCGGACGGCCCTTCTTGACGTACTCGCCGGCGATTTCGGCCAGCCGGTCATAGAAGGTGACGCGGTGCCACTGGGTGTCCTCGACGGTTTCACCGGTGGTCTTGTCCTTGCGTTTGCTGGACGTGGCCACGCTCACATTGGCGACGGCCTGGCCGGAAGGCAGGTAACGGACTTCGGGATCGCGGCCGCAGTTGCCGACCAGGATGACTTTGTTGACGGATGCCATTGAGATAGTCTCCCTACAGGTAGTTGGATGAGCCGCGGCGCCAGCCGTCGGACTCGATCGGAATCAATTATGTCGCCTGGGCTTCGTCGGCCAAGACTTCTTCGGCCGAGTTTCGGGGCCGCGGCGCCCGCATGGGCCATGCGACCACCAGCCAGACCAACATCAGCCCGGCACAGGTTGCGAACAGCCCTGCTGCTCCAACGTTCTTGATGAGCCAGCCGCCGACCGCCCCGCCTGCGAACAAACCCAGGGATTGCAGCGTGTTGTAAACGCCCAGCGCGGTGCCGCGCGCGTGGGGCGGCGCGATGCGCGAGGCCATGCTGGGCTGGCTGGCTTCCAGCACATTGAAGCCGCAGAAGAACACGAACAGCAGCGCCCCGAGCACGCCGACGCCCGGATGGCCGGCTGCCAGCAGCAACCCGACCTGGACCAGCGCCACCAGCCCCACTGCGCCGAGGAACACCGCGCGCAGGTAGCCGCGCCGCTCCAATGGGAACAAGGTCCCGCCCATCACCACGAAGGAGGCGAGCACGGCCGGCAGGTAGATGTGCCAGTGCTGGTCTTTCGGAACGCCGGCCTGCACCAGCAACCCGGGAATGGCCATCCACATCGCCAGTTGCACCGCATGCAGCACGAAGACACCGACGTTCAGCCGCACCAGCCCGCCATGGCGCAGGACCTCCGACAGCCGCCCGCGCGGCACGACCTTGTGCTGCAGCGGCTCCGAAGGCGTCCACCAAGCCACCACCGCGATGCAAAGCAGCGCCAGGGCCCCGGTGACGACGAAGAGCCCATGCAGGCCGATCTGGGCGGCCAGCAGCGGCGCGACCACCAGCGACAGCGCGAACATCAGCCCGATGCTGCCGCCGACCAGCGCCATGGCCTTGGTGCGGACCTCGTCGCGGGTCTGGTCCGCGAGCAGGGCCGTGACCGCCGCCGACACCGCGCCGGCGCCCTGCAGGGACCGGGCGACGATGAGCCAGTTCAGCGTGGGCGCCCAAGCCGCCAGAAAGCTGCCGGCCGCGAACACCAGCAGGCCGAAGATGATCACCCGCTTGCGGCCCAGCCGGTCCGAGGCCGTGCCAAACGGAAGTTGCAGGATGGCCTGGGTCAGCCCATAGATGCCCATGGCCATGCCGACCCGGGCCGGATCGTCGCCGCCCGGGTACCGGGCCGCTTCCAGTGCGAACACAGGCAGCACCAGGAACAGACCCAGCATGCGGGCGGCGAAGATCGCCGCCAGCGAAAAGCTGGCGCTTCGCTCGACCGGAGTCATCCGGCTGGGATCGGACAGGGGGGGAGGAGATTTCACGGCAAGGACAACGGCTGGGAGCGGGCCGACGCGGCCCGGCAAAACCCAGATTGTCCCGCATGCGGGACCCGGCCACCGGCGCAGTGCCGCTTGGCCCCACGCGAGGGGCGAGGCCCGTCCCGGCCGGTCACCGGGGACGGGCCGGACGGAGGTTCACTGCTTCAGGATCCCCGCAGCGAACCAGGCACCGCCGGTGTTGACGATGAGCAGGGTCGGGGTGGTGCAGGGAGAAGGCGGGATGGGATTGAGGAAACCCTTGATCCGGAAATCGCCGCTAGGGTCGAGCGCAACCAGTTCCGAGTCGCCGGCAGCCACGCCCGCGCAGAAGAGCCGGGCCCGCACGCTCTGGCCGCCGGTAGTCGCAACTCCGTTGCCACCGGCCAGCAGCAACCCGCGCCCGTCGACTCTGACCTGGCCATCGGTGCTCACGTCGGCACTCAGACGGGAAATCACCCAGGGAAAGCCGCCCGGATTGACACCGAATACCGTGTTCGGCAGGCCGCCGGCCTTCAGCGGCTGGACGCCGATACCGTCTTCGAAACGAACCAGCGGATCCGCATGGGCGGCCAGGGGCGCCAGCGCGGCAAGCGACAGCAGGCCGGCTGACAGAGTTTTCTTCATCATCGTGTTACTCCTGACGGATGGGTTGATGGGGTGGCGGGGTGATGGTTCACGGCGTGAACTACAGGTGCATGAACATCCAGCCCCTGCGCTTTATTCCGCATCGCCAAAAAGATCCCCCAGGGCCGCGCTACGGGGCGCGGATGGCCAGGAAATCGCCGGCGGCCTATCATGTTGGGTTTTGTTGGCGCAACCGACCTTGACTTCCTCTTCCGAAGGCCCGTCCGACCCTCCGGGCGACAGCGGCATTTATCTCGCAGCGGCGCTGGCCCAGCGGATCAGCGTCCGCGGCGCCCGCACCCACAATCTCAAGAACATCGACCTGGACATTCCGCGCAACCAGCTGGTGGTGATCACCGGGTTGTCGGGTTCGGGCAAGTCGTCGCTGGCTTTCGACACCCTTTACGCCGAAGGTCAGCGCCGCTACGTCGAAAGCCTGTCGGCCTATGCGCGGCAGTTCCTGCAATTGATGGACAAGCCCGACGTCGACATGATCGAGGGCCTGTCGCCGGCGATTTCGATCGAGCAGAAGGCCACCTCGCACAACCCGCGCTCCACGGTCGGCACGGTCACCGAGATTCACGACTATCTGCGGCTGCTGTTTGCCCGGGCCGGCACGCCGTATTGCCCGTTGCACGACCTGCCGCTGCAATCGCAGACGGTCTCGCAGATGGTCGACACGGTGCTGGCGCTGCCGCCGGAAATGCGGCTGATGGTGCTGGCCCCGTTGGCGCGCGACCGCAAGGGCGAGTTCGTCGACCTGTTCGCCGAGATGCAGGCGCGCGGCTACGTGCGATTTCGCGTGGACGGGCAATCGTATGAATTCGACGCGCTGCCCAAGCTCAAGAAGACCGAGAAGCACGACATCGACGTGGTGATCGACCGGCTTCGGGTGCGGCCCGACATGCAGCAGCGTCTGGCCGAGAGCTTCGAGGCCGCGCTGCGGCTGGCCGACGGCCGGGCCCTCGCCGTCGAGATGGACAGCAAGCCGGACGCCACCGGGCCGCATGAGCATTGGTTCAATTCGAAGTTCGCCTGCCCGGTCTGCAACTACTCGATCAGCGAGCTCGAGCCGCGCCTGTTCTCCTTCAACTCACCGGTCGGGGCCTGCCCGGCCTGCGATGGCCTCGGCCATATGGAGTACTTCGACCCGGCGCGAGTGGTGGGCTTCCCGACGCTCTCGCTGGCCAGCGGCGCCATCAAGGGCTGGGACCGGCGCAACGCCTACTACTTCGCGTTGATCGAAAGCCTGGCCAAGCACTACCGGTTCGACGTCGACGCCCCGTTCGAAGAGCTATCGGAGGCGGTGCGCGACGCCGTCCTGCACGGCTCGGGTGAGGAAGACATCCGGTTCAGCTACACCATGGAGTCGGGCCAATCCGCCGGCCGCAAGGTGAGCAGGAAGCATCCCTTCGAAGGCATCATCCCCAACATGGAGCGGCGCTACCGCGAGACCGATTCGGTCGCGGTGCGGGAAGAGCTGGCGCGCTACCGCAGCGTGCAGCCCTGCCCCGAATGCGGCGGCACCCGGCTGCGCAGCGAAGCCCGGCATGTGAAGGTGGGCGAAGGCGAGCAGGCCCGCGCGATTTTCGAGATCGGTCACATGACGCTGCGCGAGAGCTTCGACTATTTCAGGGCGTTGAAGATGCACGGCGCCAAGGCCGGGATCGCCGACAAGGTGGTGCGCGAGATCGGCCTGCGCCTGAAGTTCCTCAACGACGTGGGCCTGAACTACCTCAGCCTGGACCGCAGCGCCGAGACATTGTCGGGCGGCGAGGCGCAGCGCATCCGGCTCGCGTCGCAGATCGGGTCGGGCCTGACCGGCGTGATGTATGTGCTCGACGAACCCAGCATCGGACTGCACCAGCGCGACAACGACCGCCTGATCGGGACGCTGCGGCACCTGCGCGATATCGGCAACAGCGTGCTGGTGGTGGAGCACGACGAGGACATGATCCGCGCGGCCGACCACGTGATCGACCTCGGCCCCGGCGCCGGCATTCATGGCGGCCGCGTGATGGCGCAGGGCACTTATGACGAGGTCAAGGCGACACCGGGGTCGCTCACCGGCCAGTACCTGTCAGGCGCCAAATCGATTCCGGTCCCCGCGCGGCGCACGCCCTGGCTGCCGGTGCTGGCCCAGGCGACCGAGGCCAGGGGCCCGTCGCGCTTTCCGCCCAGTCCCGCCGCGCAACGCCGCGCCGAGCGCGAGGCAGCCCACCAGGCGACGCTGGGACCGCTGCAGGAAATCCGGGTGCTCGGCGCCAGCGGCAACAATTTGCAGAACGTCAGCGTCGCCTTCCCGGTCGGCCTGTTCACCTGCGTCACCGGCGTCTCGGGTTCCGGCAAGTCGACGCTCGTCAACGACACGCTGTACGCGGCCGTTGCCCGCACGCTTTACCGCGCGCATGAAGAGCCGGCGCCGCACGAGGCGATCGAAGGCATCGAGCACTTCGACAAGGTGATCAATGTCGACCAGTCGCCGATCGGCCGCACGCCGCGCAGCAACCCGGCCACCTACACCGGCCTGTTCACGCCGATCCGCGAGCTGATGGCCGAGGTGCCCATGGCCAAAGAGCGTGGCTATGGCCCGGGGCGCTTCAGCTTCAACGTGGCGGGCGGACGCTGCGAGGCCTGCGAGGGCGACGGCGTGGTGAAGGTCGAGATGCACTTCCTGCCCGACGTCTACGTGCCCTGCGACGTCTGCCACGGCCAGCGCTACAACCGCGAGACACTCGAGGTCCAGTGGAAGGGCCGCAACATCGCGCAGATCCTGGACATGACGGTGGAAGACGCGCACCTGTTCCTCAAGCCTGTGCCGACCATCGCCCGCAAGCTGCAGACGCTATTGGACGTGGGGCTGTCGTACGTCAAGCTCGGCCAGGCCGCCACCACGCTGTCGGGCGGCGAGGCCCAGCGGGTCAAGCTGGCCGCCGAGCTGAGCAAGGTCGCCACGGGCCGGACGATGTACATCCTCGACGAACCGACGACCGGACTGCACTTCGCCGACATCCAGCGGCTGCTGGCGGTGCTCGAGCGGCTCGTCGCCGCCGGCAACTCGGTGGTGGTGATCGAGCACAACCTCGATGTCATCAAGGTCTCTGACTGGCTGATCGATCTCGGGCC
>JAAOZX010000325.1 GCA_012274225.1 Comamonadaceae bacterium
AGTGCGTTGTTGGTGAAACCGGAAAATACGTCTTGTGCGAAGAGCATCAAGACGACCTTGTTAGCGCCGATGGTGAAACTTGCGGAGTTTTTACCATTCCCTGGCCCTGGATGGCGCGCGAAGCCGATTTCGGTGAAAAACGTCACCGACTCGGCGAGATCCTTGACGGGCAGGTTCAGCCACATGTCTTGTGCCATCAGTGACCTCCCTTGGTTTGGATTTGCGTCATAGGTAGTATGAGTTGCTCGTCGGGACTCCTGATGCCGGCTGGCGGAAATTGTGACGCCTGATGCGTTGTCAGCCGTCATCGTTTTCCTCCCCGCCGACCCACCGAACATACTCGAAGCTGCCCAACACACCGGTAATCGAAGTGAACCTCCCTGCACCGTCAACGCGCGGGCGCTACAGTTCGTTGAAACAAGGTCTGCTGTTGCCGGAATGATTGCCCCATGAACGACGCCCTGAAGCCCCTGCGCGACCCGGCACCCATCCTCGACCGGGTGCTGCAGGAATGGGGCGGCCACGAAGACCTGTGGATCTTCGGCTACGGCTCGCTGATCTGGCGGCCCGATTTCGAGTTCGTCGAGCGCCGGCCGGCCAAGGTGCACGGCTGGCACCGGGCGCTCAAAATGTGGAGCCGCATCAACCGCGGCACGCCCGAGCGGCCCGGGCTGGTGTTCGGCATGCTGTCGGGCGGCTGCTGCCAGGGCATGGTGTTTCGGGTGCCCCGGCACGAGGGCCGCGAGGTGCTCACCCGGCTGTGGTCGCGCGAGATGTCGATGGCGGTTTACGACCCGCGCTGGCTCATCTGCCACACCCCCCATGGCCCGGTGATGGCACTGGCGTTCACCCTGTCACGCAAGAGCCCCAGTCACACCGGCGAGCTGACTGAAGCCGAGTACCGGCGCATCTTCGCCCAGTCGTCGGGTATTTACGGCACCACGCTCGACTACGCGCACCGCACCCACGAGGAACTGCGGCGCCACAACATCCACGACAAGGCGCTGGAGCGCCTGCTCAAGCTGACGCAGGGCTGAAAGAGCGCGCCCAGGGGATTGCCGGCGCCGCACGGGGGCAGATTCCCCTACAGGTCCGGGGACTGACTCAGGAGATATTCATGGCCTTTCACATGCGTTCCGTCCTCGTCCCCTGCTGTCTTGCCGTGCCGGCGGTGCTGGCGGGCTGCGCCTCGGCGTACGGTCCCGAGGTCGATGTCGCCTTGCGGCCGACCGTTGGCAGCGAAGTCAGCGGCAACGTCCGCTTCTTCCAGCGCAAGGACGTGGTCCGGGTGACCGGCGAGGTGCGCGGTCTGGCGCCCAACACCGAGCACGGCTTCCACATCCACGAGACCGGCAACTGCTCCAGCGGCGACGGCATGAGCGCCGGCGGCCACTTCAATCCCGACGGCGGCCCGCACGGCAAGTACGGCGAGCGCCCCAGCCACGCCGGCGACCTGCCCAGCCTCGTGGCCGATGCCAACGGCGTTGCCCGCATCAACTTCGAGACCCGCACGATCAGCGTGCAGGGCGGCGGGGCCGACATCTCCGGACGGGCGCTGATCGTGCACCGCGACCCGGACGACTACAAGACCCAGCCGACCGGCAACTCCGGGCCGCGACTGGCCTGCGGCGTGATCGCCACCATCTAATCGGGGACGCGCCGCCTCGCCTCGGCGAGGTCGTCCACGGTGTCGATGTCGGCCACGATCCCGGGGTCCTCGAGTTCGATGGCAGCCATCCGCTGCAGCGCAGCCTGGGCCCGCACCACGTGCGCGGCGCCCCGCTCACCGCTGAGTTCCATCAGCGCCTCGCGGCACTCCGTGCTGAACCCGACCGGATGCCCGCGCCGGCCCTGATACTGCGGCACCACCACCGCATGCCGCGCCAGGCCGGCGGCCACGGTGCGCAAGGTATCTGGGCGCACCAGCGGCAGGTCGCCCGGCAGCACCAGCCACCCACTCGCATCCGCAGTGGCGCGGACCGCCGCGGCGATGGAGTCGCCCATGCCCTCGTGCCCCGCATCCTCGACATGACAGGGCAGGCCGCTGGCCCGCACGGCGTCCAGGGTCCACTGCAACACGGTCTTGCCGCCCAGCAGGGCTTGGAGCTTGGAGCCAGTTCCGCCCGAGGCGATGAAGCGCTCGCCGCGACCCGACGCCAGCACCAGCACCACCGGCGCGGTCATGCCACTGCGCAGCCGGCTGCGGTCACCGCCTGGCCGACGGCATTCTTGCATTCGACGATCTGGGCCACGATGGACACCGCAATCTCGGCCGGCGTCTTGGCGCCTATGCGCAGGCCCACCGGCCCGTACAGGCGCGCCAGTTCGGCCTCGGTCAGGCCGAAGTGCTCGGCCAGCCGCTCCTTGCGCCTGGCCTGGTTGCGCGACGAGCCCAGCGCCCCGACGTAGAAGGCGCCCGAACGCAGCGCCTCCAGCAGGGCCATGTCGTCCAGCTTCGGGTCGTGCGTGAGCGCCACCACCGCGGTGTGAGCATCGCAGCCCAGCTCGCGCACCACGTCGTCGGGCATGCCGGGCATTCGGATGGCCCCGGGCACGTCCAGCGTCAGGGCGTACTCCTCGCGCGGGTCGCACACCAGCACCTCGAAGTCGATCAACTGGGCGACCTGCGCCACCGCCTGCGACAACTGCCCGGCGCCGACCAGCAGCACGCGCCAGCGCGGGCCGAACAGTGTGGTGAGCTGGGTGCCGTCGAACGCCATGGCCTGTTCGCGGCTGGCCCTGGCCAGCGTCACCTCGCCGGTGGCGATGGTCAGCGTGCGCGCGACCAGTTCGTGGGCGGCGGTGCGCGCCAGCAATTGCTCGACCCAGGCGGTGCCCGTCAGCGGCTCCTGCAGCAGCCGCAGCGTGCCCCCGCAAGGCAGGCCGAAGCGCGCGGCTTCTTCCTTGCTGATGCCGTAGGCAATCATCGACGGCAGGGCCGTGCGCTCGCCGGCCTTGACGCGGGCGATGAGGTCGTCTTCCACGCAGCCGCCCGAAACCGAGCCGCTCACCACGCCGTCGCCGCGCACCGCCAGCAGGGCGCCGGGCGGGCGCGGCGCGCTGCCCCAGGTCTCGACCACGGTGACCAGCGTCACCGCATGGCCGGCGCGGCGCCAGGCCAGTGCATCGGCCAGCACGCGCAGGTCCAGGCTTTCCATAAGGTGTCGCTCCTCGCTGATGGGTTGGGCTGCAGCCACTGTACTGCGATTCGCCGCCCCGATGCGAGAATGTCCCCATGAGCACGACCTCCGACCAGCTGGCGCAATTGCGCAAGAGCTATGAGCGCGCCGGCTTGAGCGAAGAGGCTTCGCACGCCGACCCGCTGCAACAGTTCGAGCAATGGCTGGGCGAGGCCATCAAGGCCGAAGTGCCAGAGCCCAACGCGATGACCGTGGCCACGGTGGCCAGCAACCTGCGGCCCAGCACACGGGTGGTTCTGATCAAGGGCTACGACACGCGTGGCATCGTCTGGTACACCAACTACGGCAGCCGCAAGGGCCAGGAACTGGCCGGCAACCCGTACGCCGCGCTGCAGTTCCACTGGGTCGAGCTGGAGCGGGTGGTCCGCATCGAGGGCCGGGTCGAAAAGGCCAGCGCTGCCGAGAGCGACGCCTATTTCGCCAGCCGGCCACTCGATTCGCGCGTCGGCGCCTGGGCCAGCCCGCAAAGCCAGGTGATCGCCAACCGCGCCGTTTTGGTGGCCAATGCGGCCCGGTTCGGCGCGCAGTACCTGCTCCATCCACCGCGGCCGCCGCACTGGGGCGGCTACCGGCTGGTGCCCGATCGCTGGGAGTTCTGGCAGGGCCGCAAGAGCCGGCTGCACGACCGGCTGCGCTACCGGCAAGACGGCGGCGGCTGGGTGCGCGAGCGGCTGGCGCCCTGACCGGGGCCCGGCGCGTCAGAGCAGCGACGCGCCGGCCAGCACCAGTGCCACGGTGCCGAGCCCCAGCACGGTGGACAGGCCGACGCTGGCGGTGATCAGGTCCTCGGCCACCCCGTAGCGCTGCGCGAACAGGAACACGTTGGCGCCGATCGGCAGCGAGGCAACCACGACCATGACGGCCAGCGGCGTGCCCGACAGGCCGAGCAGCCAGCCGGCCGCGACCACCAGCACCGGATGCACCAGGTTCTTCACGGCCGAGAGCGCCAGCGCGCCGCGCCAATGGCTGCCAAGCGCCGTGTTGGCCAGAGTCACGCCCACCAGCACCAGGGCCATCGGTGCGAACGCGTTCCCCAACAGCTGCAGCGGACGGTCGACGATGTCGGGAATCTGCAAGCCGGTCTGCGCGAACAGCAAGGCCGCGAGGATCGGCAACGGCACCGGATGCAGCAGTGCATTGCGCAGCGCCATCAGCACGGTGGCCAATGGGTGGCGCGGCGCCACGGCGCCGGAAGCGCGTTCTTCGCGCATCACCGCCAGTTCCAGCACCAGCGTGGCGGTGGTCAGCAACACGGTGGTGTGGACTGTGTACAGCGTGAACAGCGTCACGAGGCCCGGCTCGCCCCAGGCCAGGCTGACCAGTGGCGTGCCTATCATCACGGTGTTGCCGAAGGTGGTGGACAGCGCCAGCACTGCCGCGCGCCGGTTGAAGCCGCACGCGAGCAGCGTGCCGGCGAAGATCACCGCCACCGCCAGGAAGTAAGCCGCCACCGGCCGGAAGTCCAGCTGCTGCACCTGCACCTTGCTCATGGTGCGAAACAGCAGCGCCGGCGTGAGCAGCAGGAACACCAGGTTGGAAAGGTCTTTCACGGCCCCGGCCCGGACCCAGCCGCGGCGTCCCGCCAGATAGCCCAGCGCGATCAGCACGACGACGGGGACGAGCGCGGAAAAGACGGAGTTCACTGGTTATGCGGTTGAGCATGCCAGCATAGCTGCTGTCGCGGCATGCTCTACCGTGCCAACTCGCAGGCGGATGGCGCGTTCATCCGTAGATTCCCGCCTGCCCTTGTGTCGTACATCAAGAGAATCGCAGATTGTCCCTTGCCTTCCTGCGGGTCGAATCCTAGCTTGATTCAAGAAGGTTGGCTGTCAGCCTTCTGCGAATGCGGCAATGGAAGGAGTCCACCATGTTCAAGCACATGTTGTTGCCCACCGATGGGTCGGTTGCGTCCGAAGTGGCGATGCGCAAGGCACTGGACCTCGCTCGAGGCAGCAATGCCACGGTGACGGGGCTGCATGTGATCCAGCCGTTCCATCTGCTGTCCTCCAACGTCGAGATGATCGAAGACACTCGCGCTGTGTACGAGGCGCACTGCGATGCCCAGGCCAAGGCCTGCCTCGCCTTGATCGACAAGGCCGCCATGGAAGCGGGTGTGAGCTGCGAGACTTGCGTGGTCCGCGCCGATCACCCCTATGAAGCGATCATCCAGACCGCCAGGGACCGCGCGTGCGACCTGATCGTGATGGCATCGCATGGTCGGCGCGGCATGCAGGCGCTGCTGCTGGGCAGCGAGACCCAGAAGGTGTTGACCCACTGCAGCGTGCCGGTGCTGGTGCTGCGTTGACGCCTGGCCCCTGCGGGCCTGAATGCACTGTCGAGCTGGGATCCGTTCCGTGCAGCCCCGGCCACGGCGAACCGATTAAACCCCGATAATCCAGGTCCGCTCACAGAAGCAGAAGTGCGCTGTGACGCCGTGAATATCCGACTGTGGACGTCTCAATCTCTGGTTGCGGGCCGACCAGCGAATATCTCCCTCCCCGGTTCGTTGTTCGCCTTACACCAAGATAGTCCATGCCCCAGAAAGCAAACGCCACGACTCTTTCCGTCAACGAGACCGGAATCACGGAAGTGCGCCGCCAGGAGGTGCTGCTGAAGACCGGGGCGCTGCAGAACGCGATTCTCAACAGCGCCAACTTCTCGAGCATCGCCACCGACGCCAAGGGCGTCATCCAGATCTTCAACGTCGGCGCCGAACGGATGCTGGGCTACGCGGCCGCCGACGTGATGAACAAGATCACGCCGGCCGACATTTCCGATCCGCAGGAAGTGATCGCGCGGGCAGCGGCCCTGAGCCTGGAACTGGGTACGCCCATCACGCCGGGTTTCGAGGCCCTGGTATTCAAGGCCTCGCGCGGCATCGAGGACATCTACGAGCTGACCTACATCCGCAAGGACGGCAGCCGTTTCCCGGCGGTGGTGTCGGTGACGGCGCTGCGCGACGCGCAGGACGCCATCATCGGCTACCTGCTGATCGGCACCGACAACACCGCCCGCAAGCAGGCCGAAGAGGCGCTGCTGCGCGCCGGCGCCTTGCAGAGCGCGATCTTCAACAGCGCCAACTTTTCGAGCATCGCCACCGACGCGAAGGGCGTCATCCAGATCTTCAACGTCGGCGCCGAACGGATGCTGGGCTACGCGGCCGCCGACGTGATGAACAAGATCACGCCGGCCGACATTTCCGATCCGCAGGAAGTGATCGC
>JAAOZX010000053.1 GCA_012274225.1 Comamonadaceae bacterium
AGCAGGATGCGCAGGAAGCTCGGCGTTCCCATGTAGCCATCGGGCCGCAGTTCAGCGATGGCCTGAAGCTGCTGCTCGGTCTGGCCCACGCCAGCGGGAAACACCGTGCAGCCGACAGCGTGCGCACCGGATTCCATGATGAAGGCGCCGGGCGTCATGTGATAGCTGAAGGCGTTGTGGATCAGCTCACCGGAACGAAATCCGGCGGCGAACATCGCCCGTCCGGCACGCCAGTAATCGCGTCTCGTGCCTTCGGGCTCGTAGACAGGACCGGGGGAGGAAAAAAGACGGGGCATCGCGGGGCCGCGGCGCAGCGCCGAGAAGCCGCCAAACCAGTCGGTGGCGCGATGGGCCTTCTGCCGCGCGAGCAGCTCGTGCTTGCGGGTGACCGGCAGGCTGGCCAGTGCCTCGCGCGTGGTGACGCGGGCGGCATCAATGCCTGCGAGGATATCGGCAAAGGCCGCGCTGGCTTGCTGCGCATGCGCCACCTGCCGGGGCAGGGCCCCCAGCAACTGCGCCTCGCGCTGGGCCGGGTCGCGCGTTTCCAGCGCGTCGAAATAGGAAGTCATGAAAAGCTCCGAAGCAATAACTTGACCGGGTGGCCAACTGTGCACGACGTGACGGCCATGAGCGCCGTCGGACCGCCCCAAGGCGCGAGGCCCCCCCCGGCGAGCAGCGCAGTACAGGCAGTGACAAGCGTGGGAGTCATCTACGCGAGCCAGCGTTTGCGCCGCTTGTAGCTCTTGACGTCGCGGAAGCTCTTGCGCTCGCCACCCCCGACGCCCAGGTAGAACTCTTTGACATCCTCGTTGGTGGCGAGCTCGGCGGCGGGACCGTCCATGACCACGCGGCCGCTCTCCATGATGTAGCCGTAGTCCGAGTACTTCAACGCCATGTTGGTGTTCTGTTCGGCCAACAGGAAGGTGACGCGCTCCTTGGCGTTGAGGTCTTTCACGATCTCGAAGACTTCCTGGACGATCTGAGGAGCCAATCCCATGGACGGCTCGTCGAGCAACACCATGCTGGGATTCGCCATCAGGGCGCGACCGATCGCGCACATCTGTTGTTCGCCGCCGGAGGTATAGGCGGCTTGCGAACCGCGACGCGTCTTCAGGCGGGTGAAATAGCTGTAGACCTTCTCCAGGTTGGCCGCGATCTCGCCCTTGCTGGACCTCGTATAGGCGCCGGTCAGCAGGTTCTCCTCAATCGTGAGATGCGCGAAGCAATGCCGCCCCTCCATCACCTGCACCACGCCGCGTTGCACCAGGTCGGCCGGCGATAGGTTCTCGATCCGTTCGCCGCGCAGTTCGATTGAGCCCTTGGTCACCGCGCCACGCTCGCCCTTGAGCAGGTTGGATACGGCCCGTAGCGTGGTGGTCTTGCCTGCGCCGTTGCCGCCCAGGATGGCCACGATGCCGCCTTCGGGCACCTGCAAGGACACCCCCTTGAGCACGAGGATCACGTGGTTGTAGATGACCTCGATGCCGTTGACATTGAGAACGATGTTGGGAGTGCTCATGGTCCGCTTGTGTTTACCAATCGAAAGGCACTGGCCTTTCGATTGGCGGATCTTCGATCCGCCGCCCCTCCCACCTGGCGGGAGGGGTTGGGGGAGGGTGCCGTCAATTCGGCGGCACGCCAACGATTGCCAGTCTCACGACTGGCAATCGGAAGGCAGGCGCCGGGTCAGCTTCTTCTCGGCCGCGTATTTGTCCGCGGCAGCCTTGATCATCGGCTTGAGGATCTGCTCGTCGGCCTGGTACCAGTCGGATGAGAACTGCCATTTGGTGCCATCCCAGGTGTGGATGCGCGCCCAGGTCGAGCCCATGTGGTCCTGGCAGGAAGTGCTGACCGGACGCATCACACCGGCAAAACCCAAGGCGTCGAGCTTCTTTTGGTCCAGGTTCAGGTTCTCCAGACCCCAGCGCACCTGTTCGGCCGTCATCACCTTGCCCTTGCCGAAACGCTCCTGGGCACGGCGCACCGCTTCCACGCCGAGCATCTGGATGATCAGTCCGCGCATGTACAGCACCTGCCCGACTTCATCTTTGGGGCCGGAGCCCTGGCCCTTGTCGTGCACGTACTTCAGGATGTCCTGCACCACCTTGGAATTGCGGTCGGCGCCGTGTTGCAGCGCCAGTGCGTTGTAGCCCTTGGCACCCATGCCGACGTCCTTCACATCGGGTTCGGCACCCGACCACCAGACACCGTACATCTTGTCGCGCGGATAGCCGGTTGCTTGCGCTTCCTTCAGCGCCGTGGAGTTCATCACGCCCCAGCCCCACAGCAGGACATAGTCAGGACGGGATTGGCGCACCTGCAGCCAGGTGGCCTTCTGCTCGACGCCGGGGGCGGTCACCGGCAGGAGCTGCAGCTCGAAGCCATGCATCTTGGCGCGTTCCTGCAGCAGCGCGATCGGCTCCTTGCCGAACGGGCTGTCGTGGTAGACCAACGCTATCTTCTTGCCTTTGAGCTTGTCGAAGCCGCCCTCCTTCTTGGCGATGTGCTGGATCAGCACGTCGGCTCCGGTCCAGTAGCTGCCCAGGATCGGGAAGTTCCACTTGAAGACGCCCCCGTCCTGCGACGCGGCCAGACCGTAACCCACGGTTAGGATCGGCATCTTGTCACCCGGCGCCTTGTCGGTGAGTGCAAACGTGATGCCGGTGGACTGCGGCTCGAACAAGGTATTGGTCTTGCCCTTGAGGCGCTCGTAGCATTCGACGCCGCGGTCGGTGGCATAGGCGGTCTCACACTCTTCGTATGTGAGCTTCACGCCGTTGACGCCGCCGTCGCGCGCGTTGACCAGCTTGAGGTAGTCCTGCTTGCCATTGGCCCATGGCGTGCCGTTCGGGGCGTAGGCGCCTGTTCGGTAGACGAGCAGCGGGAAGAACTGCTCCTTGGCTTGTGCGAACGCGCTGGTGGTCAGCGCGGACGCACCCGCCGCCAGGACGGCGGCGGCGATCAGGAATCGGGAAAGCTTCATGGTGTCTCCTTTTGATGAACTTGAAGCGGGGGGAAAGGACGTCAATGCGGAAATGGCCACAGGCGCAGCTTTTGCTTGCCGGTGGACCACAGTTTGGCCAGGCCATGCGGTTCGACGATCAGGAACCAGACAATCAGCGCGCCAAAGATCATGAGTTCGGCGTGCGATGCGGCTGCCGTCGAGATGTTCACGCCGAACCCTGCGCCCAACACGGGCAGGAACTGATTCAATGCAATGGGCAACACCACGATGAACGCGGCACCAAAGAAACTCCCCATGATCGAGCCAAGCCCGCCGATGATGACCATGAACAGCAGCTTGAAGGACAGGTCCACCGAGAACGCGGCCGGTTCCCACGCGCCGAGGTAGACGAAGCCCCACAACGCCCCCGACACGCCGATGATGAACGAGCTGACGGCAAAAGCGCTGAGCTTGGTGAACATCGGCCGGATGCCGATGACGGCCGCGGCGACGTCCATGTCGCGAATCGCCATCCATTCACGACCGATCGCGCTGCGCACGAGGTTCTTGGTCAACAGCGCGATGATGACCAGCAGGCTGAGGCAGAACAGGTACTTGGGGACCGGCCCCTCGATCGGCCAGCCCAGTACCTGAAGGCCGGAAGCCGAAACCGAGCCGGACGAGGAATTGTTGGTGAACCACTTGATGCGCAGGAACATCCAGTCGCTGAAGAACTGGGCTGCCAGGGTGGCCACGGCCAGATACAAACCCTTGACGCGCAGGCTGGGCAGCCCGAACAGAATGCCGAATGCGGTGGCGCACAAGCCGCCCAGCACGATGGCCGGAATCAGCGGCATCCCCGGAATGCGCACGAAGAAGTTGTATGAAGCGTACGCGCCCACGGCCATGAAAGCGCCCGAGCCCAGCGAGATCTGGCCGCAGTAGCCCACCAGCACGTTCACGCCGAGCGCGGCGAGGGACATGATCAGGAAGGGCGTCAGGATGGCGCGGAACAGGTATTCGTCGGCCAGCATCGGCACGCCCACGAAGGCGAAGGCAATCAAGGCAAGCACGAAATAGCGGTCCTGCACGATGCCGAAGATCTGCTGGTCGGAACGATACGTCGTCTTGAATTGGCCGTTTTCTCTGTAGAGCATGGGGTCTCGATAAGTGCGATCGCTGATCTCTTAGCTACGACACGCTGCGCTTGACTTTGCTGCGCGAAGTAAGTCTGCGCTGAAAGATTCTTTTCTCGTGTGTTTCATACGCGATCAATAATCTTCTCGCCGAACAGCCCCTGTGGCCGGATCAGCAGGAAACCGAGCGCGAGGACGTAGGCGAACCAGATCTCGATGCCGCCGCCCACGTAGTGCCCCAGGTACACCTCGGACAGCTTCTCGCCGACGCCGATGATGAGACCGCCCACGATGGCGCCGGGCACGGAGGTCAGTCCGCCCAGGATCACGACCGGCAACGCGCGCAGCGCCACTGTGGTGAGGGAGAACTGCACGCCGAGCTTGCTGCCCCAGATCATTCCGGCCACCAGCGCCACAACGCCGGCCACGCACCAGACGATCACCCAGATGCGGTTGAGCGGAATGCCGATCGACTGTGCGGCCTGGTGGTCATCGGCCACGGCACGCAGCGCACGCCCGGTGGAGGTTTTCTGGAAGAACAGGCTCAGCGCCGCCACCAGCACGGCGGCGATGAGCGCCGCGTAGAGATCTTCCTTGTTGATCAGAATGCCGCCCTCGAACATGGATTCGAAAGCCATGATCGGCTCCTTGGGCATGCCGATGTCGATCTTGTAGATGCTGTTGCCAAACATCCCCTGCCCCAGGCCCTCGAGAAAGTAGGCGATGCCCAGCGTGGCCATCAGCAAGGTGGCGGCTTCCTGATTGACCAGGTGGCGCAGCACCAGCCGCTCGATGATCCAGGCCGCGAGGAACATGACGACGCCAGCTCCCGCAAAGGCAACCAGATTGGCCAGCAGGACACTTTGGATGCCCGTGTACTGCGGAAACCATTCGGCAAAGCGCGCCATGGCCAGCGCAGCAAACAGCACCATGGCACCTTGCGCGAAATTGAACACCCCCGAGGCCTTGAAGATCAGGACGAAGCCGAGCGCCACCAGCGAATACAGCATGCCGGCCATCAAGCCGCCGAGCACCGTTTCCAGAAAAAATCCCATGCTGCAGTCCTTAATGCGAGGTGCCGAGGTAGGCTTTGATCACGTCCGGGTTGTTTCGGACCTCGTCCGGCGTGCCGTCGCCGATCTTCCTGCCGTAATCGAGCACGACCACGCGGTCGCTGATGTCCATCACCACGCCCATGTCGTGTTCGATGAGCACGACGGTGGTTCCGAACTCGTCATTCACGTCGAGGACGAAGCGGCACATGTCCTGCTTTTCCTCCACGTTCATGCCGGCCATGGGCTCGTCCAGCAACAGCACCTGCGGCTCCATCGCCAATGCCCGGCCCAGGTCCACGCGCTTTTGCAGGCCGTAGGGCAACTGTCCGACCGGCGTCTTGCGATGGGCCTGGATCTCCAGGAAATCGATGATGTGCTCCACGAACTCGCGGTGCCGCATTTCCTCTTTTTCGGCCGGGCCGATGCGCAAAGCCTGCAGGAAGAGGTTGCTCTTGATGCGCAGATTGCGCCCGGTCATGATGTTGTCGAGCACGCTCATGCCCTTGAACAGCGCCAGGTTCTGGAAGGTGCGGGCCACGCCCATCACCGCGACCTCGTGGCTGTTCATGTGCTTGAAGGTCTGGCCGCGGAAGCTGATCGAGCCCTGCTGCGGCTGGTAGACGCCGTTGATGCAATTGAGCATCGAGCTCTTGCCGGCGCCGTTGGGGCCGATGATGGCGCGGATTTCGCGCTCCTTCACGTTGAACGAAATATCGGCCAGAGCCTTGACCCCGCCGAAACTGAGCGAGATGTTCTGCACGTCCAGGATGACGTCGCCGATCTGACGGCCGGGTGCAATCGGCTGGTTGGCACTGGTCTGCTCGACCAGGCGCGCCGCCATTTCCGGGGATACGGCCGCGCTCGGGTCGGCGCGCAAGGTGATGCTGCTCATGCTGCGGCCTTGACGGGGGTGAAGGTCTTGGTGTCGGCGATCTTCAATGTCGCGCTGATGCTGCCGGTACGCCCGTCCTCGAACTTCACCTGCGTGTCGACGAACTGCTCGTTCTTGCCGCTGTACAGCGCGTCCACCAGCACCTGGTATTTTTCGGCGATGAAGCCGCGCCGTACCTTGTTGGTGCGGGTCAATTCGCCGTCGTCCGCGTCCAGCTCCTTGTGCAGGACCAGGAAGCGGCTGACCTGCGAGCCGGCGAGGTGTTCGTCGACGGACAGGTCGGCGTTGACCTTCTCGACGCATTCCTTGACGAGAACATAGACCTCCGGCTTTTGCGCGAGGTCGGTATAGCCGGCGTAGGGAAGATTGCGCCGTTCGGCCCAGTTGCCCACCGCGTCAAAGTCGATGTTGATCATCACGCAGACCTGCTCGCGGCCGTCGCCGTAAGCCACCACTTCCTTGACGTAGGGGAAGAACTTGAGCTTGTTCTCGACGTACTTGGGCGCGAACATGGCGCCGTCGTTGGGCCCGCCCTTGATGCGGCCGACGTCCTTGACGCGGTCGATGATCTTCAGGTGGCCCTGGGCGTCGAGGAAGCCGGCATCGCTGGTGTGGTACCAGCCGTCCGCCGTCAGCACTTCGGCCGTGGCCTTGGGATTCTTGTAGTACTCCTTGAGCAGGCCCGGCGACTTCACCAGGATTTCGCCGTTCTCCGCCACCTTGATTTCCACGCCGCTGATCGGGATGCCCACCGTGTCGGCCTTGGCCTGGTCGTCGGGCTGCAGGCAGACGAACACGGCCGTCTCCGTGGAGCCGTACAGCTGCTTGAGGTTGATGCCGATGGAGCGATAGAAGGTGAAGAGGTCGGGCCCGATCGCCTCGCCGGCGGTGTAGGCCACCCGCACCCGGGAAAAGCCGAGGTTGTTGCGCAGCGGCCCATACACGAACACATTGCCCAGGAAATAGGCCGCCTGGTCGACGATGCCGACGGGCTTGTGATCCATGAGCGCGGGCCCCACGCGCTTGGCCACATTCATGAAGCCGTCGAACATCTTGCGCTTGATCCAGCCGGCGTCCTCCATGCGGATCATCACGGTGGTCAGCAAGGCCTCGAACACACGCGGGGGGGCGAAGTAGTAGGTCGGCCCGATTTCCTTGAGGTCGATCGTCACGGTGGCGGAGGACTCGGGGCAATTCACAACATAGCCGCACGCCAGCCACTGCGCGTAGCTGAAGATGTTCTGCCCGATCCATGCCGGCGGCAGATAGGCCAGCACCTCTTCGCGATGGGTGAGTTTGTCGAACAGGGCGCCGGCGTGCCCACGGTCCAGCAAACTGCGGTGTGTGTGCACCACGCCCTTGGGATTACCGGTCGTGCCCGAGGTGAAGAACATCGCGGCGACGTCGTCGGGCTTGGCCTTCTCGACCTCGGTTCGGAAGAACGAAACGTTCTTGCCGGCGAAGTCCTTGCCCGTCTGCAGCAGGACGTCCAGCGACGCAAGGCCGGGCTCGCTGTACTTGCGCAGGCCGCGCGGATCGTCGTAGTAGATCGCGATGAGTTGCGGGCATTGCTCGCGAATCTCGAGCAGCTTGTCCACCTGCTCCTGATCCTCGGCGAACGCGAAGCGCACCTCGGCGTTGTTGATCGGGAACACACACTCGGCAGCCACCGCATCCTGGTACAGCGGAATGGGCACGGCGCCGAGCGACTGGGCGGCGAGCATCGTCGCGTACAGGCGTGGGCGGTTGGCGCCCATCACGACCATGTGGTCGCCCGCCACGAGGCCCGCCAGGTGGAGCCCGCAAGCGATCTGCGCCACCATGGCCGCCATTGCGGCCCAGTCGTGGGTTTGCCAGATGCCGTATTCCTTCTCGCGAAGCGCCGGGTCGGCCGGACGCTGTGCTGCGTGCTGTAGCAACAGTCGCGGGAACGTCGTCTCCATGGGGGATCCTCGGGGTAACAAGCAAGCCTGCTGACTTGTCTTCAACGCATCCTAAAACTGACTTTGACGTCGTTTTGTCTTTGTAACGACATTCCAAGGGAATATCCTAGTAGGGGCAGTCCGGATGATGGCTGTCTCGTCCCGTCCCAAGCTCCCCAAGGCGGCCGAATGTCGCGGCGCAGACACCGGCGAGGGGCGCGATCCGATACCCGGAGCAAATGACCATGACCACCGATCTGACGCTGCACCAGCGGCGTCGCAACCCCACCGCCGAAGAACTGGCCGGCATCCCATGGCTGAAAGTGCTGGGGGCCGAGGAGCGCGAGCGGGCCGTCGGTGAACTCAAGGTCAGCGACGCGATGGCGGGAGACTACGTGTGCCGCGTCGGCCGACCCGTGACCTACTGGTTTGGCGTGGTCGAGGGCCTGCTCAAAATGAGCAGCGACAACGCCCAGGGCCAGACGATGACCTTTACCGGCATGCCGCCGGGCGGCTGGTTTGGCGAAGGCACCGCGCTCAAACGCGAGAGCTACCGCTACAACATCCAGGCGCTGCGCCGCAGCGTGGTCGCGGGGTTGCCGGTCGACACCTTCCATTGGCTATTGGACCATTCGATCGGTTTCAACCGCTTCGTCATGAACCAGCTCAATGAGCGGCTGGCGCAGTTCATCGCAGCCCGGGAGATCGACCGGATGAGCAACCCCGACGTTCGCGTGGCGCGCAGCCTGGCTGCCCTGTTCAATCCCATCCTCTACCCCGGCGTTGGGGAAGTGCTCCGCATCACCCAGCAGGAACTGGCCTACCTGGTGGGGCTGTCGCGCCAAAGGGTCAACGAGGCGTTGACCGCGCTGGAGGCGCAGTCGACCATCCGCGTGGAGTACGGCGGCCTGCGAATCCTGGACCTGGAAGCCTTGCGTTCCAGCGTATTCGCCCGGGTAGCATAGGACGGATGGCAGAAGCGGCTTCCCCCACGACAAGACTGAACAAACGCATGGCCGAGCTGGGGCTGTGCTCGCGCCGCGAGGCCGACGATTGGATCGCCAAGGGTTGGGTGCGGGTCGATGGCCAAGTCGCCGTGATGGGACTGCAGGTCGGGCCCGAGGCGCGCATCGAGGTGCATTCCCAGGCCCAGGGCCAGCAAAGCCGCCAGGTCACCATCCTGCTGAACAAGCCGATCGGCTACGTCAGCGGCCAGGCCGAGGACGGGCACGAGCCGGCGGTCGTGTTGGTCCAGGAGCGCAATCACTGGAAGGGCGACGCCACCCGGCAACGGTTCGAGCCTCGGCAATTGCGGGGTTTGGCGCCGGCCGGCCGGCTCGACATCGACTCCACCGGTCTCCTGATATTGACCCAGGACGGCCGCGTCGCGCGCCAGTTGATCGGCGAAAACAGCGCCATGCAAAAGGAATATCTGGTGCGGGTGAGCTTCGGCAGCATTGCCACCGATGCTCAGTCGGCGTTTCCGCCGGCGCAACTGGCGCGGCTGCGCCATGGCCTCAGTCTGGACGGGCAGGCGCTCAAGCCGGCTCAGGTCGATTGGCAAAACCCCGAGCAACTGCGTTTCGTTCTCACGGAAGGAAAGAAGCGGCAGATCCGCCGCATGTGCGAATTGGTCGGACTGAAGGTGGTGGGGCTCAAGCGCGTGCGAATCGG
>JAAOZX010000326.1 GCA_012274225.1 Comamonadaceae bacterium
AAGCGAAGCAATTCTTCTTCCAGCGTCACAGGGGCAATTCCCGGACGGCTCGATTCACCACCGATGTCCAGGATGTGGGCGCCTTCGCGCAACAGCAGTTCGCAGTGAGCCAGTGCCGCACCGGTGGTGCCGAACCGCCCGCCATCGGAAAAGGAGTCCGGCGTGACATTGACGATGCCCATCACCCGGGGCGTGGACAGCTCGATCCGGTGGCGGGAGGTTTGCCAATGCATGGCGCGATTTTCACCGATCAAAGTGCAAGGGGGCCGCGAGGCCCCCTTGTTTTGGGAGCTCCGCGCCCCCTTGTTTTCACCTCCGCGCAGCGTGCTGCGCGTTACGCCACCGTCGGCGACGGATGGTCGGCGGCGACCGGGGAGCCGCCCGATCCACCGCTGCCGGAGGGGGGCGTGCGCGGGGTCCAGTCCTTGGGCGGACGCGGATCCTTGCCGGCCATGATGTCGTCGATCTGCTCGGCATCGATGGTTTCCCATTCCAGCAGGGCCTTGGCCATGGCGTGCATCTTGTCCTTGTTGTCCTCGATCAGGCGACGCGCCAGGTTGTACTGCTCGTCGATGATGCGGCGAACTTCCTCGTCGACCTTTTGCATGGTCTGCTCGCTCATGTTGGTGGTCTTGGTCACCGAACGGCCCAGGAACACCTCGCCTTCGTTCTCCGCGTACACCATCGGCCCCAGGGCGTCGGTCATGCCGTAGCGCATCACCATGTCGCGGGCCAGCTGGGTGGCGCGCTCGAAGTCGTTCGAAGCGCCGGTGGTCATCTGGTTCATGAACACCTCTTCGGCAATCCGGCCACCGAACAGCATGCTGATCTGGTTGAGCATGTATTCGCGGTCGTAGCTGTAGCGGTCCTGGGCCGGCAGGCTCATGGTGACGCCCAGGGCCCGGCCGCGCGGGATGATCGTCACCTTGTGCACCGGATCGCACTTGGGCAGCAGCTTGCCGATCAGCGCATGGCCGGACTCGTGGTAAGCGGTGTTGCGGCGCTCTTCCTCGGGCATGACCATGCTCTTGCGCTCGGGGCCCATGAAGATCTTGTCCTTGGCCTTCTCGAAGTCCTGCATCTCGACGACACGAGCGTTGCGGCGCGCTGCCATCAAGGCGGCTTCATTGCACAGATTGGCCAGGTCGGCGCCCGACATGCCGGGCGTTCCGCGGGCAATGATGCTGGGGTTGACATCCTGGCCGATCGGGATCTTGCGCATGTGGACGTTCAGGATCTGCTCGCGGCCCCGGATATCGGGCAGCTGGACGTAGACCTGGCGATCGAAGCGTCCGGGGCGCAGCAAGGCGGCGTCCAGGATGTCGGGGCGGTTGGTGGCCGCGACCACGATCACGCCCAGGTTGGTCTCGAAGCCATCCATCTCGACCAGCATCTGGTTGAGGGTCTGCTCGCGCTCGTCGTTGCCGCCGCCGAGGCCCGCGCCGCGCTGGCGCCCGACCGCGTCGATTTCATCGATGAAGATGATGCAGGGCGCGTTCTTCTTGGCGTTCTCGAACATGTCGCGCACGCGGGCCGCGCCCACGCCGACGAACATTTCGACGAAATCGGAGCCCGAAATACTGAAAAACGGCACCTTGGCCTCGCCGGCGATACCCTTGGCCAACAAGGTCTTGCCGGTACCGGGCGGGCCGACCAGCAGCAGGCCGCGCGGGATGCGGCCGCCGAGCTTCTGGAACTTCTGGGGGTCCTTCAGGAAATCGACAACCTCCTTCACCTCTTCCTTCGCTTCGTCACATCCGGCAACGTCAGCGAAAGTAACCTGGTTGTTGTTCTCGTCGAGCATCCGCGCCTTGCTCTTGCCGAAGCTGAAGGCGCCACCTTTTCCGCCGCCCTGCATCTGGCGCATGAAGTAGATCCAGACCCCGATCAGCAGCAGCATCGGCCCCCAACTGACCAGCAGGGTCATCAGCAGCGAACCTTCCTCGCGCGCCTTGACGTCGAATTTCACGCCGTTATTGATGAGGTCACCCACCAGCCCGCGGTCGAGATAGGTTGCTGTGGTGCGGACTTTCCGGTCATCCGTCGTGATGGCGATGATCTCGGTGCCGCCCTGGCCTTCCTGGATGATGGCGTTCTTGATGTGCTTGTTGCGCACTTCCTCGAGGAAATCCGAATAGCCCACCACGCTGGCGCCTGAAGCCCCGCGCGTGTCGAATTGCTTGAATACCGTAAACAGCACGAGGGCGATGACGAGCCACACGGCTATCTTGGAAAACCACTGATTGTTCAAACGCGTCTCCGAAAGAGTACTGCCCTACTTGCTGTCCATTCTAGGCGTTTCAAGCCATGGAATGATGTATTTTGGCTACAGCCGGTATTGGCAAAGGGCATCGCCGGGTCCTCATGGCCGCGGGCTCTTCAACCCGACGCCCACCAGGAAAGTCTCGGATGATTTATCGCGGGAGGCCTTGGGTTTCAGAGGCTTGACGATACGAAAAGTTTCCTTGAACAACTTGACGAGCTCGCTGTAACCGCCGCCATGGAATACCTTGGCGACGAGGGCGCCCTCGGGCCTCAGGTGGCCCATCGAAAACGCCAGGGCCAGTTCGACCAGGTGGGAAATGCGGGCCGTATCCGCGGAATCGATGCCCGACAGATTCGGCGCCATGTCCGACACCACCACATCCGCCTTGCGGCCGGCCAATAGCTGCTCGAGGCGAGCCAGGACCTCGGGCTCGCGAAAGTCGCCCTGAAGGAAGGTGACGCCCTCGACCGGCTCCATGGCCAGGATGTCGAGGGCGAGGATTGTTCCCTTCAGCTCGCCCGCCGCGGCGCCGCCCGGCGCCAGCTTGCGGCGCAGGTACTGGCTCCAGGCGCCCGGTGCCGCCCCCAGGTCGACGACCAGCTGGCCGGGTTTGACCAGGCCCAGGTTCTCATCGATCTCCTTGAGCTTGTAAGCCGCCCGGGCGCGATAGCCCTCCTTCTGCGCCAGCTTCACATAGGGATCGTTGACGTGGTCGTTCAACCAGGCCCGGTTGACCTTCTTGCTTTGTGTCTTGATTTTCATCCTGAAGGGATTTTCCACTCAAAGGCGGCCGAAGCACGGCGCGGGATAATGCCGCCATGCCTCAGCTCCAACTTACCATCGCCCAGCGCAAGGAACATCGCGCCCAGGCCCATCACCTGAGCCCCGTGGTCATGATCGGCAACGAGGGGCTGACGGCGGCCGTCAAGAAGGAGACCGACGCTGCGCTCAACGCTCACGGCCTGATCAAGATCCGGGTGTTCGGTGACGATCGCGCCCAGCGCGAAGCCATGTTCCAGGAGCTGGCCGACCAGCTCAATGCAGCGCCGATCCAGCACATCGGCAAATTGCTGGTGCTCTGGCGTCCCCAGCTGGCCAAGGAACGCACCCCGGATGAGGACCGCATGCCTGGGCCACGCGACTTCAAGGTGCTCAAGTACAGCAAGCGCGGCGGCCAGCGGCCCGAGGTCAAGACGCTTCGCGTCCTGGGCAATCAGCGGCTCACACCCGGCGGCCAGGTCAGGCGGGCCAAGAAACCCAAGCAGAAGTCGATCAAGAAGGGGCGGCAGACCTGACGGTCGTCACCTTCCACAACCCGACGCCGGCGCACAGCCACTGCAGCAGGTACATCCCACTGCCGACGCCGTGCCACAGCTTGAGATTTTCGCGGGCCACGATCCGCGGCGCGACGCCGAACTCGGACAGCAGCGCGAGCAGGACCCCTGCGATCACGAAGGCCAGCGCGCCCCCGCGCCAATCCATCAGCGTCACGTCCGATTCGGACCGGGCCGCGAACAACAGCAGCATGCCGCACCCAACCGCAATCCAGGCCTCGGCCGAGAACAGCCGGGCCGCCATGTTTCCCGCCAGGGCCGGCGTGGGCAAATTGGCGAACAGCATCGGAACCACGATAAAGCCGATGGTCGTGACGCTGCCCCACCACAGCGCGGCGGCCAGCACCACAACGCGCGATTTCCAGTCGACATCGGGCCGGTCCACAGTCAGCGGCTCGCGGTCGGGATCAATAGGCCCATCGACGTTCAAAGGTAGGTGACCGCCATGATTTCGTAGTGCTTGACGCCGCCGGGCGCCTGCACCTCGGCGGTGTCGCCGGGCCCCTTGCCGATCAGCGCGCGGGCGATCGGGCTGGAGATGTTGATCAGGCCCTGCTTCAGGTCGGCCTCGTCTTCCCCGACGATCTGGTACTTGACCCGCTCGCCGCTATCTTCTTCCAGCTCCACGGTGGCGCCGAAGACGATCTTGCCGCCGGCCTCCAATTGAGTCGGATCGATGACCTGCGCGGCGGCCAGCTTGCTTTCGATTTCCTGGATGCGCCCCTCGATGAAGCCCTGGCGGTCCTTGGCTGCCTCGTACTCGGCGTTTTCGGAAAGGTCGCCCTGGGCCCGCGCCTCGGAAATCGACTTGATCACCGCATGCCGGTCGACGGTCTTGAGCCTGTGCAACTCGGCCTTGAGCTTTTCGGCGCCGCGGATGGTGATGGGAATGGTGGGCATGTGAAGTCTCGCGAATAAAAGTAAAACCGCCGGACGTTGCCGACCGGCGGTGTTGTCGCTGGAATTATGCCGTGAAAGTGCACCACGGCGTGGCGCACACCGGACGGGTGCCCGGCCGGGTCAGGCGGCCAGCTGCGCGTGCAGTTCCTGCAGGGAATAGACGTCCAGCCTGTCGAGGTACTTCATGCCCTCGACAGCCGCCTCGGCGCCGGCAATGGTGGTGAAGGTGGTCACCCGCGCCAGCAGCGACGAGGTGCGGATGCTGCGCGAATCGGAAATCGCATTGCGCCGCTCCTCCACCGTATTGATCACCATCACCAGCTCGTTGTTCTTGATCATGTCGACCACGTGCGGCCGGCCTTCGGTCACCTTGTTCACCGACTCGCAGGGAATGCCGGCCGCGTTGATGGCGGCGGCCGTGCCTTTGGTGCCGGCGATAAGGAAGCCCTGCGCGGCAAGCTGGCGCGCCACCTCGACAGCGCGCGGCTTGTCGCCGTTCTTCACCGTCAGGAACACCTTGCGCACCGGATCGCTGGCCCGCGGCAATTTGGTGCCCGCGCCGATCTGGCTCTTGATGAACGCCTCGCCGAAGCTCTTGCCGACCCCCATCACCTCGCCGGTGGACTTCATCTCCGGCCCCAGGATGGTGTCGACGCCCGGGAACTTGACGAACGGGAACACCGCTTCCTTGACGCTGAAATAAGGCGGCGTGACCTCGCGGGCGATGCCCTGGGAGGCGAGCGACTGCCCGACCATGCAGCGCGCGGCCACCTTGGCCAGCTGGATGCCGGTGGCTTTGCTGACGAACGGGACGGTTCGCGAGGCCCGTGGATTGACTTCCAGCACATAGATGACGTCCTTGCCGTCCTTGTGCTGGATCGCGAACTGCACGTTCATCAGCCCGACCACGTTCAGGGCCCGGGCCATGGCCGATGTCTGGCGCTTCATCTCGTCGATGGTGGCCTGGGACAGCGAGTACGGGGGCAGCGAGCAGGCGGAGTCGCCACTGTGCACGCCGGCCTGCTCGATGTGTTCCATCACGCCGCCGATGAAGGTCTGCCGGCCGTCCGAGAGGCAATCCACGTCGCATTCGATCGCATCGTTCAGGAACCGGTCGAGCAGCACCGGCGAGTCGTGCGAGACCTTGACGGCTTCGCGCATGTAGCGCTCCAGGTCGCGCTGCTCGTGCACGATCTCCATGGCCCGGCCGCCCAGCACGTAGCTGGGCCGCACCACCAGGGGATAGCCCAGCGCCGCAGCCTTTTCGAGCGCTTCCGGCTCGGTACGGGCAGTGGCGTTCGGCGGCTGCAGGAGCTTGAGTTCGTGCAACAGCTTCTGGAAGCGCTCTCGATCCTCGGCGGCATCGATCATGTCGGGGCTGGTGCCGATGATGGGCACGCCCTCGGCCTCCAGGCCCAGCGCCAGCTTCAGCGGGGTCTGGCCGCCGTACTGGACGATCACGCCCTCGGGCTTCTCCTTGTCCACGATCTCCAGCACGTCTTCCAGCGTGAGCGGCTCGAAATAGAGGCGGTCGCTGGTGTCGTAGTCGGTCGAGACGGTTTCGGGGTTGCAGTTGACCATGATGGTCTCGTAGCCGTCCTCGCGCAGCGCGAGCGCGGCATGGACACAGCAGTAGTCGAATTCGATGCCCTGACCGATGCGATTGGGACCACCGCCCAGCACCATGATCTTCCTGGCGTTGGTCGGCTCGGCTTCGCACTCAGCGACGCCCCCATACGTGGCGGCCTCGTAGGTCGAGTACATGTATGCGGTGTTGGTGGCGAACTCGGCGGCGCAGGTGTCCACCCGCTTGTAGACCGGCCGCACCCCGAGCTCGCGGCGCTTCTCCCGGATCACCTTGTCGGTGGTCTTGAGCTGCCGGGCGAGCCGCCGATCCGAAAAGCCCTTTTGCTTCAGCATCAGCAGCGTGGCCTTGTCGATCCGGGCCAGGTCGGTCTTCTCCAGCTCGAGCTCGATCTTGACGATCTCCTCGATCTGCACCAGGAACCAGCGATCGATTCTGGTCAGCTCGAAGACCTCGTCCACCGTCATGCCCTGGGCGAACGCATCGCCGACGTACCAGATGCGCTCCGGACCGGGCTCGCCCAGTTCCTTTTCCAGCACCTCGCGATCCTGGGTCTTCTCGTTCATGCCATCGACGCCCACTTCCAGCCCGCGCAATGCCTTCTGGAACGACTCCTGGAAGGTGCGGCCGATGGCCATCACCTCGCCCACCGACTTCATCTGCGTGGTCAGGCGCGAATCGGCCTGGGGAAACTTCTCGAAGGCGAAGCGCGGGATCTTGGTGACCACGTAGTCGATGCTGGGCTCGAAGCTGGCCGGCGTCGCACCGCCGGTGATCTCGTTGCGCAACTCGTCCAGCGTATAGCCGACGGCCAGCTTGGCCGCGACCTTGGCAATGGGAAAGCCGGTCGCCTTGGAAGCCAGCGCCGAGGACCGCGACACCCGCGGGTTCATCTCGATCACGATCATGCGGCCGTCGGCCGGATTCACCGCGAACTGCACGTTCGATCCGCCGGTGTCCACGCCGATCTCGCGCAGCACCGCCAGCGAGGCGTTGCGCATGATCTGGTATTCCTTGTCGGTGAGGGTCTGGGCTGGCGCCACGGTGATCGAATCGCCGGTGTGCACGCCCATCGGATCGAGGTTCTCGATGGAGCAGACGATGATGCAGTTGTCGGCCTTGTCGCGCACGACTTCCATCTCGAACTCTTTCCAGCCCACCAGCGATTCCTCGATCAGCAGTTCGCTGGTGGGAGACGCTTCCAGGCCGCGCTTGCAGATCACCTCGAACTCTTCCGGGTTGTAGGCGATGCCGCCGCCGGTGCCGCCGAGCGTGAAGCTGGGGCGGATCACCGTGGGAAAGCCCAGGGTCTTCTGCACCACCCAGGCCGCGTCCATGGAGTGGGCGATGCCCGAGCGCGCCGAGCCCAGCCCGATCTTCGTCATGGCGTCCTTGAACTTCAGGCGGTCCTCGGCCTTGTCGATCGCCTCGGGGCTGGCGCCGATCAATTCGACCTGATATTTGGCCAGCACGCCCTGGCGCCACAGGTCCAGCGCGCAGTTCAGCGCGGTCTGGCCACCCATGGTCGGCAGGATGGCATCCGGCCTTTCCCTGGCGATGATCTTCTCCACGGTCTGCCAGGTGATCGGCTCGATGTAGGTGACGTCGGCCGTGGCCGGGTCGGTCATGATAGTCGCCGGGTTGCTGTTGATCAGGATGACCTTGTAGCCTTCCTCACGCAGCGCCTTGCAGGCCTGCACGCCGGAATAGTCGAACTCGCACGCCTGGCCGATGATGATCGGCCCGGCGCCGATGATGAGAATGCTTTGGATGTCTGTGCGCTTGGGCATTACTTCTTTTCTTCCATGAGCGCGATGAATCGGTCGAACAGGTAGCTGATGTCGTGCGGCCCGGGCGACGCTTCGGGATGGCCCTGAAAGCAGAACGCGGGCTTGTCGGTGCGCGCCAGGCCCTGCAGCGTGCCGTCGAACAGGCTCACGTGGGTGGCTCGCAGGTTGGCCGGCAGGGTCTTTTCATCCACCGCGAAGCCGTGGTTCTGGCTGGTGATGCTGACCCGGCCGTTGTCCAGGTCCTTGACCGGGTGGTTGGCACCGTGATGGCCGAACTTCATCTTGAAGGTCCTGGCTCCGGAAGCCAGAGCCATGATCTGGTGCCCCAGGCAGATGCCGAAGGTGGGATACCCGCATTCAATCAGGTCGCGCGTGGCTTCGATGGCGTAGTCGCAAGGCTGCGGGTCGCCGGGGCCATTGGACAGGAAGATGCCTTCGGGCTTGAGCTTCTTCACCTCCGACGCGGGAGTGGTCGCGGGCACCACCGTCACACGGCAGCCGCGCTGGGCGAGCATGCGCAGGATGTTCTTCTTCACGCCATAGTCGTAGGCCACCACGTGGTACCTGGGCGCCTCTTGCTCACCGTAACCCGAGCCCAGATGCCATTCGGTCTGGGTCCAGGCGTAAGGCTGGTGCACCGACACGACCTTCGCCAGGTCAAGGCCTGCCATGTCGGGGGCGCCGCGAGCCGCGGCCACAGCCTTGTCGATCTGCGTGGGCACGACTTCTTCGCCGGCTGCCAAGCCGACGATGCAGCCGTTCTGCGCCCCCTTGGTGCGCAAAATGCGCGTGAGCTTGCGCGTGTCGACGTTGGCGATGGCGGCGGTGCCCTGCTTGCGCAGGTAATCCGACAGGCTCTGGCGGCTGCGGAAATTGGATGCGATGAGCGGCAGATCGCGAATGATCAGGCCGGCGGCGTGGATCTTGCTGGCTTCGACGTCCTCTTCGTTGACGCCGTAGTTGCCGATGTGCGGATACGTGAGCGTCACGATCTGCTGGCAGTAGCTCGGGTCGGTGAGGATTTCCTGGTAACCGGTGATGGCGGTGTTGAACACCACCTCGCCGGTGGTGGAGCCGGTTGCTCCGATCGAATTGCCAATAAAGACCGTGCCGTCTGCAAGCGCCAGAATGGCGGGCGGGAAGGTTCCCTGTTGAGACAAAAGCACTGGGTTCTCCGGATGGTGACGGGTACGCCCAGGGATCAAGTGCGGCAAGCCGAAGCGGCGGCTGCTTTTGTCAGGGATTTGGCTTGGATGCGCTAGGCGTACGGGTTAGCGGGAAGCCCTTAATTATAGCCGACACGCTTCATTTCCCCGCTGCGACACGGGAATTGCCAGCGCTCATCCGGCGTGTCCGGCGGCGCTCGCGTAAAGGCAGATCGCGGCCGCTGAGGCGACGTTCAGCGACTCTTCGCCGCCGGGCTGGATGATGCGCGCGGCCAGCCGGGCCTGGGCTGCGATTTCCGCGGCTATCCCCTGCCCTTCGTGCCCGAAGGCCCAGGCGCACGGCCAGGGCAAACGCTGCCGGTGCAGCCATTCGCCCTGGTGCGAACTGGTCGTGACGATGGGAATGGTCAGCGCCGCGAGCGCCCCCGGCGCCAGCCCTTCGATCAGGCGCAGCCCGAAATGCGCGCCCATTCCGGAGCGCATCACCTTCGGGCTCCACAAGGCGGCAGTCCCCTTGATCGCCAGCACCTGGTGGAACCCGAAGGCCGCCGCGCAGCGCAGGATCGCGCCCACGTTGCCGGCGTCCTGGACCCGGTCGAGGATGACCGAGGGTGCATGCGGCTGCAGCGCCGGTGCGGCCGGCAGTTCCAGCACGAAGGCGACGCGTCCCGGCGACTCCAGGCCGCTCAGGCCCGCGAACAAGTCATCTCGGATCACGACCTTCTTGGCCATCAGGCGCGACCATTCCGGTGCGGCCTCGCGCCACAGCGATTCACTCAGCACGGCGATGGCAGGCGCGACCGCCTTTTCGAGCGCCGCGCGGCAGAGATGGTCGCCTTCCAGCCAGACCCGGCCCTGTTTGCGGTAAGCGGCGCTGTCCTGTGCCAGCCGCCGCAATTCCTTCAGCAAGGCATTGCCTCCCGAGCTGATGAATTGCGGCTCCGTGGAGGTCACGAGACGGTTACGGTGATCGCTCTGCCGCCCTCGACGATCACCACGTCGTTCCCGACCCTGAAGGTCGCGGCCACGGGGCTGAAGAATTTGCGGTGATGGTGGCACGCCCCGTGCACCCGCAGGGCCTCGAGGTGTTCCGGCGTGCCGTAACCCTTGTGCGAGGCGAAACCGTATTGCGGAAACTCCTCGTGCAGGGTCTGGCAGAGCCGGTCGCGATGAACTTTGGCCAGGATTGACGCGGCCGAAATCGACTTGATCTTCGCGTCGCCGCCGACCACGGCTTCGGCCAGCACGTCCAACGGCGGCAGACGATTGCCGTCGACCAGCACCTTGACCGGCTTCAGGCGCAGGCCCTCGACCGCGCGCTTCATCGCCAGCATCGTGGCGTGCAGAATGTTCAGCGTGTCGATTTCCTCGACGCTGGCCTGCGCCACCGAGCAGCACAGGGCCTTCTCGAGGATCTGGTCGTACAGGCGATCACGCTGCAGCGGCGTCAAGACCTTGGAATCGGCCAGCCCGCGGATGCGCCGGGTGTCGTCGAGGATGACGGCCGCCGCGACCACCGGCCCGGCCAGCGGCCCGCGCCCGGCCTCGTCGACCCCGGCCATCAGTCCCAGGGGGTCCCAGTCGAGGCGACCCTGCTCAGGTCTG
>JAAOZX010000327.1 GCA_012274225.1 Comamonadaceae bacterium
GCGCATCGGTTGCGCTATCCGGGAATTTTTCGAACGCGAGGGCGAGGCTGCCTTTCGCGACGTCGAGGAATCGCTGATTCAGGAATTGACGCAGGCGTCCGGCGGCGTCCTGGCCACCGGCGGCGGTGCCGTGCTGAGGTCCGCCAGCCGCGAACGGATGCGCGCGGCGGGCCAGGTGATCTACCTGCGGTCGACACCGGAAGAATTGTTCAGGCGGCTGCGGCACGACAGCAACCGGCCATTGCTGCAGGTACCTGACCCCATGGGGCGGCTGCGCAGCCTCTATGAAGAACGCGATCCCCTGTACCGGGCGACCTGCCATTTCACGATCGAAACAGGTCGTCCGTCGGTGCCGACCCTGGTCAACATGGTCCTCATGCAACTGGAATTGGCCGGCCTGGTGCCCCGGCGCCCTTAAACTGCCGGCTATGTCCGCCGCCAGCACCGCCTCTGTCTTACAAGAAATCCCGGTCGATCTGGGAGATCGCAGCTATCCGATCACCATCGGCGCCGGGCTGCTGGCCGATGCGTCGACCTGGGAGCGGGTTCCCCAGGCCTCCCAGGGTTTGATCGTCACCAATACCACCGTCGCCTCCCTCTATGCCGAACGTCTGGAGCGCGCCATCGCGTCGCGCCACGCCGCGGTCCACAGGGTCGAGTTGCCTGACGGCGAATCCCACAAGAACTGGCAAACGCTCAATCTGATCTTCGACGCGCTGTTGCAGCACGGTTGCGACCGCAAGACGGTGCTGTATGCGCTGGGCGGGGGCGTCGTGGGCGACATGGCGGGGTTCGCTGCGGCGAGCTACATGCGCGGCGTGCCGTTCATCCAGGTCCCCACGACCTTGCTGGCGCAGGTGGATTCATCGGTCGGCGGCAAGACCGGAATCAACCATCCGCTGGGCAAGAACATGATAGGAGCGTTTTACCAGCCGGCGCTGGTGGTCTGCGATATCGAAACGCTCAGTACATTGCCGCCCCGCGAATTCAGCGCCGGGCTGGCCGAAGTCATCAAGTACGGCCCCATCGCCGACGCCGGCCTGCTGGACTGGATCGAAGCCAACGTCGAGTCGCTGATGCGGCGCGAAACGGCGGCGCTCGCGCACGCGGTCCGCCGCAGTTGCGAGATCAAGGCCTGGGTCGTCGGCCAGGACGAACGCGAATCCGGCTTGCGGGCCATCCTCAATTTCGGCCACACCTTCGGCCATGCCATCGAAGCCGGTCTGGGCTATGGCGAATGGCTGCACGGCGAGGCGGTGGGCTGCGGCATGGTGATGGCCATGCACCTCTCGCATCGGCTGGGTCTGGTCGACATTTCCTGGGTCGAGCGCATGACCGCGTTGCTGCGCCGGGCGGGCTTGCCGACGGTCGGCCCGCAACTTGGCCCCGACCGCTACCTGGAACTGATGCGGATCGACAAGAAGGCCGAGGCGGGGCAGATCAAGTTCGTCGTCATCGACAGGCCGGGCAGCGCCAGCTTGCGCAGTGCGCCCGATGCTTTGGTGCGCGAAGTGATCGATCAGTGCTGCCGTCCGGGTTGACATGGTCCTGGCCTGTTATGCCTGCGATCCGGCCCGCTCGCGCGGCCGCCGCCATCACGAGGAGCCCGCCCCGACGCGCAGCGAGTATCAGCGCGACCGCGACCGCATCGTGCACTCGACGGCCTTTCGGCGACTGGTCTACAAGACGCAAGTGTTCCTGAACCACGAGGGGGATCTGTTTCGCACGAGGCTGACGCATTCGCTGGAAGTCGCGCAGCTGGGCCGATCGATCGCGCGCTCGTTGGAGCTGAACGAAGACCTGGTGGAGGCGATCGCGCTTGCGCATGACCTGGGCCATACGCCGTTCGGCCATGCCGGACAGGACGCCCTGAACGATTGCATGACGGGCCAGGGTGGGTTCGAGCACAACCTGCAGAGTTTGCGGGTGGTGGACGAACTGGAAGAACGCTACCCGCGCTACAACGGCTTGAATCTCTCTTTCGAGACCCGTGAAGGGATTCTCAAGCACTGCTCGCGGGCCAACGCCCAGCGGATCGAGGCCGGCGAGCCCGGCGGCGTGGCGCGGCGATTTCTCGATGGCAGCCAGCCCAGTCTGGAGGCGCAACTGTGCAACCTGTCCGATGAAATCGCCTACAACGCGCACGACATCGACGACGGAGTGCGCTCCGGTCTGATCACGATGGAGCAGCTCGCAGACGTGTCCCTGTTCGCGGATTTTCACGCGCAGACGCTGCGCGAGTACCCATCTTTGCAGGGTCGTCGGCTGTTGTACGAGTCGATACGCCGCATGCTGAGCGCCCAGGTTTACGACGTGATCGGCGCGACGCGTGACCAACTGGGTCTTGCAGCACCGGCAAACCCCGACGAGGCCCGAAGCTTTCATCCCCTGGTCGTTTTTGGCGACGCGATGCGCGAAAAGTCGGCCGCTTTGAAGCACTTCCTGCTCCACCGGCTGTATCGGCATCCCCAGGTGATGGGCAAGACCGGCCAGGCCGCCCAGATCGTGCGCGAGCTGTTCGCGGCCTATCTGGAGCGGCCGGCTCAAATGCCTCCGGACTTCGCGGCGCGGCCCGACAGTGCCCGGGCCGTTGCGGATTACATCGCCGGGATGACGGATCGTTTCGCCGCGCGCGAACACGAACGCCTGACGGGCCGCAGGCTCCTGGTCTGAGGATGCGCCACCCCGCTCCCGCGTTGCTGGTGGTGCTCGGCGGAATCACCGCCGCGCTCCACGTTGGCAAGCTGGCCCCGGCGCTGCCGGTGTTGGGCGCGACCCTCGGCGTGACACTGGTGCAAGCCGGATTCCTGCTGTCGCTGGTGCAACTGGCGGGCATGACCCTGGGACTGGCGGTCGGCTTGGCGGCCGACGGGCTGGGCTTGAAGCGCACCATGATCGGCGGCCTGGTGCTGCTGGCGGCGGCGAGCGTGATTGGAGGCTGGGCCCGCGATCCGGGCAGTCTCATGCTGCTGCGCGCGGTCGAAGGGCTGGGTTTTCTGCTCACGTCGATGCCGGCGCCCAGCCTGATCCGCCGTCTGGTCGATCCCGATCGCATGAACCGGACGCTGGGGCTGTGGGGCGCGTACATGCCCTTCGGCACCGCAATGGCGCTGTTGTGCGGTCCGATGGTCATTGCCTGGGTGGGCTGGCCCGGTTGGTGGTGGCTGCTGGGTGCGTTGTCCGCGGGCATGGCAATCTGGCTGGCACTGGCCCTGCCTGCCGACGCAAACGCGCCGCTGAGCTCGAGGGCCGCCGCAGCTCAGGGCTGGCCGCAGCGGTTGCGCAGAACCCTTGCCGCTCCAGGGCCATGGCTGGTGGCTGCCACCTTCGCGGTGTATTCGGCGCAATGGCTGGCCGTGATCGGTTTTCTGCCGACCATGTATTCCCAGGCCGGATTGGGCACGGCGCTAGCCAGCATGGCCACCGCTCTGGCGGCGGCGGTCAACATGATCGGAAATATCGTTTCCGGGCGCTTGTTGCAGGGCGGCGCGCGGCCGCAGGGCTTGCTCTATCAGGGCTTCGTCGCCATGGCGCTGGGCGGTTTTCTGGCATTTGCGCCGATCTGGGAAGCCGTCGACCCGGTGGTTGCGGCCGGGCTGCGCTATGCAGCCGTCTTGATGTTCTCAATGGTCGGCGGCCTCATCCCGGGAACGCTCTTTTCGCTGGCGGTGCGGTTGGCACCGGATGAGCGCACCGTTTCCACCACCGTGGGGTGGATGCAGCAGTTCTCCTCGCTGGGTCAATTCGCCGGACCGCCGCTGGTGGCATGGGTCGCGGCCCGTTCCGGCGGCTGGCAATGGAGTTGGGTGGTGACCGCGTCCTGCGCAGCCGCCGGAATGGGGCTGGCCTGGTTCACCGGGGTGCTGCTGTCGCACCGCGCTGTGGCCCAGGCGACTACCGGCCCGGGGCAGCCAAAGTAAAATCAAACATTCGCCTCAACTTCGACGCCGGCCTCCGTGAGCTTCCTGAACCAACTGAAATCACAGGCCCATGCCTTGCAGAGTCAGCAAGGGCGCCAGCAGCACGACCTGGAAGAAAGCACCGCCCAGACCGAGGTCGCGTGCCGTATGGTCTTGAGCTACCTGGAGGATCTCGCACGTCATCTCAACGTGATCGAGCCGGCCGCAGCCAGGTTCAGCCTGGACGGGCGGCTTGCCTGGCCGGCGATGAAGCTCAGGGAATTTCGTGTCGACGCCCGCAGGAAGATGCTTCGCAGCCGGGAGGTGTTCGATTACATCGCGATGGGTTGGCGCGTCGTGCCGCAGATTGGTGAGCCGGTCAGCGGCACCGTGAGCGTCAACTTCCCGCCCGACCTGGAGCGGGTCCAGTCCCGCATGGCGATGGGACCGGTTCGTCACGAGCGCAAGGAGGTGCGCCATCCCGACAAGAACACGCTGCTGGCCGTCGAGTTCGAATACATCACCGAAACCCGGGGCAATGTGCAGGTCACACCGGACCACGACCAGGCTTCCCTGGCCTTCAGGCTGCTCAACGCAAGCGGCTTCGGGATTCTGAACACGGCATGGCCAGCCGCGGCGGTCCGGACCGAGGTCCTGGACGAGCTGGCGCGACTCATCGTCTCCAAGCCGAACCGTTTCATGTGACCATGCGAGTGACCGTCGAGACCGTGGTGCGCAACACGCGGGACTGGCTTGAACGGGCCGTGATCGGGCTGAATCTGTGTCCGTTCGCCAAAGCGGTGCATGCCAAAGGGCAAATTCACTACGCGGTCAGTGGCGCGACCCATCCGCGCCAGCTGCTGGATGACCTGGCAATCGAAATGGATGCGTTGCTGGCACTGGATGCGAAGGTTCGCGAGACCACACTGCTGATCGCGCCGGGTTGCCTGGGCAACTTCCTGGATTTCAACGATTTTCTGGATCAAGCCGATCGGTTGCTGCGCAAGCGCAGGTTGCAGGGAGTGCTTCAGCTGGCGAGCTTTCATCCGCTCTATCAGTTCGCCGGGACCGAGGCGGACGACGTCACCAACTTCACCAATCGCTCGCCCTATCCGACCCTGCACCTGCTGCGCGAGGAGAGCATCGACCGCGCGGTTCAGGCCATCGCGCAGCCGGAGGACATCTTCGAAGCCAACATGAAGACACTGCGCAACCTGGGACGGTACGGCTGGGACGCGCTTGACATCGGGCCCAAGGAATGAAGGCTGAGACGCTGGACCTGCGGCCTGGGCAATCGACCGAGTTGCTCAAGGAACTGCACATCCTCACCCGCGATGGGCGATTGAACCAGGATTCGCGTCGCAAGCTCAAACAGGTCTACCACCTCTATCAGTTCATAGAGAAATTGCTGCTCGAGCTTCCCGAGTCGACCGAGGGCCCAACGCTGGCCGATCACGGCGCCGGAAAGTCCTACCTGGGGTTCA